>CAMCEP010000025.1 GCA_945873675.1 Asaia bogorensis | reverse complement strand
CGCGAAGAATTACGTGCAGCTCGCGGGGCGGCATCGCCTATCGCTAGCGTCTGATCCGGTCTGACGGATCAGACGCTAGTTTGGTTTTGAGCGGCTGATTCACCGCTCCGGCCTTCAGCCTCCGCGGATCAGACGCTCGCCGGGGGCTGACGGCGCGGCATTTTCGTCCATAATATCCCCTCGGGAAACGCCGAGGAGATAAGCGTGAACGCAACCTTGAATGCCCTTCTGGCAAACGGCGCCGCCAATGCGCCGGCCATCCGCGCGCCGGGCCGCCCGGCGCTTTCCTATGCCGGGCTGCGCGACCTCGCCGCCGCCACCATTGCGCGCCTGAATGGCATTGGCATTGGCCGCAATGACCGCGTGGCGATTGTGCTGCCCAATGGCCCGGAAATGGCCGCAGCCTTTATCGCCATTGGCGCTGGCGCCACCACCGCACCGCTCAACCCGTCCTATCGCGCAGATGAATTCACTTTCTATCTGACCGATCTGAAGGCCAAGGCGCTGGTGGTGCAAAAGGGCGTGGCCACCGAAGCGCGCGATGTGGCGGTGAAGCTTGGCGTCACGGTGCTGGAATTGGTGCCCGGCGAACACGCGGGCAGTTTTACCTTGGAGGGCGGTAACCCCGCACAAGCAGCGCATCCCGGCGCGGCTGAGGCAGGCGATATCGCGCTTGTGCTGCACACATCAGGCACCACGGCGCGGCCCAAGATTGTGCCCTTGTCGCAGGCGAATATCTGCGCCTCGGCGCGCCATATCGGCGCGACGCTGGCGCTTTCGCCCGCTGATGCCTGCCTCAACATCATGCCTCTGTTCCATATTCATGGGCTGATCGCAGCCGTGCTGTCCTCACTCGGCGCAGGTGGCGCGGTGGTTTGCACACCGGGCTTTGATGCCTTGCGTTTCTTCCGCCTGTTGGATGAGGAAAGGCCAAGCTGGTACACCGCTGTGCCCACCATGCACCAAACCATCCTGACGCGCGCGGACCGCAATGCGGAAATCATTGAACGCGCGAAGTTCCGCTTCATCCGTTCATCCTCGGCATCGCTCCCCGGGCCGGTGATGGAACAATTGGAGGCTGTGTTTGGCTGCCCGCTGGTGGAAAGCTACGGCATGACCGAAGCATCGCATCAGATGGCGTCCAACCCGCTGGCCGGACCGCGCAAGCCGGGCTCCGTGGGCCGCGCTGCTGGGCCGGAAGTCGCCATCATGGATGATGACGGCAGCATCCTGCCGCAGGGCGAAATTGGCGAAGTGGTCATCCGCGGCCCCAATGTGACCGCGGGCTATGAAGCCAATCCTGATGCCAATGCCAAGGCTTTCACCAATGGCTGGTTCCGCACCGGCGATCAGGGCGCCTTTGATGCGGAAGGTTATCTGACACTGACAGGCCGCTTGAAGGAATTGATCAATCGCGGTGGCGAAAAAGTGAGCCCCTTGGAAGTGGATGGCGTGCTGTCTGCCCACCCTGCGGTCGCGCAGGCGCTGACCTTCGCCATGCCGCATGCGAAGCTTGGTGAGGAAGTGGCCGCCGCCGTGGTGCTGCGCGAAGGGGCGGCCTGCACGGAACGCGAATTGCGTGATTTCGCCGCGCAACAGCTCGCGGATTTCAAAGTGCCGCGCAAGGTGGTGTTTCTGCCGGAAATCCCGAAGGGTGCGACGGGTAAGCTGATGCGGATTGGGCTTGCGGAAAAGCTGGGGCTTTCGGGGTGACGCGCATGAAAATCTGCATCTTCGGTGCCGGCGCCATTGGTGGGCTGATGGGCGCCAAGCTCGCCGCCAAGGGTGATGTGGATGTCACCTTCATCGCGCGCGGCCCGCATCTGGCCGCGATGCGCGAAAACGGCGTGAAGCTGATCAGCGAAGGCACGGAGCAGATCGTGCATCCGCGCTGCGTCGAAAGTGCTGAGGAAGCAGGCCCGCAGGATTATGTGCTGGTGACGTTGAAGGCGCATTCCCTGCCCTCAGCCGCGAAGCAAATGCAGCCCTTGCTTGGCCCCGATACCGCGATTGTGAGTGCGGTGAATGGCATTCCCTGGTGGTATTTCCACGGCCTTGGCGGCGCTTATGAAGGGCGCATTGTGCAAAGCGTGGATCCGGATGGCCAGGTTTCTGCGCTGCTGCCGCCATCACGCGCCATTGGCTGCATTGTCTATCCCGCCGCCGAGGTGACTTCTCCTGGCGTGATTGAACATAGCTATGGCGACCGCTTCAGCCTGGGTGAGCCCGATGGCAGCCGCAGCCCGCGCGCGCAGGCGCTGTCTGAAGCGCTGATCGCCGCCGGCTTCAAGGCGCCGGTGCGCCCGAAAATTCGTGATGAATTATGGGTAAAGCTCTGGGGCAATATGGCGTTCAACCCGATCTCGGCGCTCACCACCGCGACCCTTGATGTGCTGACGGGCGATGAAGGCCAGCGCGGTGTCGCGCGCGCCATGATGCTGGAAGGCCAGCGCGTGGCGGAAGCGCTTGGCGTGCGTTTTGCGATTGATGTGGATAAGCGCATCGCCGGCGCGGCGGAGGTTGGCGCGCATAAAACCTCCATGCTGCAGGATCTGGAACGCGGCCGGCCTATGGAGATTGAGGCGCTGCTCGGCGCCGTGGTGGAATTGGCCGATTGGGTGGGTGAGGCGGCGCCGATATCCCGCACCGTGCTGGCGCTGGTGCGCGCCAGGGCACGGGCGGCGGGGTGCCTATAGCGCCTCAATCCTGATCAGGGCTGGCTTTTCCATCACGGTATTCAGCTCCGCAATGCGCTTCAAAGCCGCGCGCACGGAAGCCTCACTCGTTTCATGCGTGGTCAGCACCACGGGCACGGCCTCACCAGGCGCACGGCCGCGTTGCAGCATGGATTCAAGGCTGATCGCATTGTCGCGCAAAACGCCCGTCACATCAGCAATCACGCCCGGCCGATCCACCACCATCAGGCGCAGGTAATAAGCGCCCGTATGGCGATCCATCGGGAAGGAAGGCTCGGGCTTCAAGGCAGCGGCTTCCGCGCCCCAAACGGGCGTGAAGCGCCCGCGGGCAATGTCAATCACATCGGCGACCACGGCGGAAGCGGTTGGCCCTTCGCCGGCGCCGCGGCCTTCCATCATCACGCGGCCCACGAAATCGCCTTCGGCCACCACGGCGTTGAACACGCCATCCACCCGCGCGATGGGGGCGGAGATCGGCACCATGCAGGGATGCACGCGCGTTGAAATGCCACCTTCCTCGCGCCGCGCAATGCCAAGCAGCTTGATGCGATACCCAAGTTCCTCAGCAAGCGCGATATCGAGTGCGGAGACCTCACGAATGCCTTCCACATGCACCGCGCTGAAATCCACCGGCCGGCCAAAGGCAAGCGCGGCGAGGATCGCGAGTTTATGCGCCGCATCAATGCCATCAATATCGAAGGATGGATCGGCTTCCGCATAGCCAAGCTTTTGTGCTTCCGCCAGCACTTCGGCGAATTCGCGCTTTTGTTCGCGCATCACGGTCAGGATGTAATTGCAGGTGCCGTTCAGAATACCCGCAACGCGCTGGATGCGATTGGCGGCCAAGCCCTCACGCAGCGTCTTGATCGCGGGAATGCCGCCGGCCACCGCCGCTTCAAAGGCAAGGGCGACACCGCGCGCTTCGGACGCCTGCGCCAAGGCCGCGCCATGCACGGCGAGCAGCGCCTTGTTTGCGGTGACTACATGCTTGCCCGCAGCAATGGCGGCCTGCACCAGGGCACGCGCCGGGCCTTCCGAACCGCCAATGCATTCCACCACCACATCCACTTGCGGGTCAGCAGCAAGTGCGACCGGGTCTTCATACCAGCGCAGCCCAGAAAGGCTGATGCCGCGATCACGATTGCGTTCGCGCGCGGAAACGGCCGTGATGGCAATGGGCCGGCCCGCGCGTGCCGCGATGATATCAGCATTGGCGCGCAGCAATTTCACCACACCGGCGCCAACCGTTCCAAGGCCGGCAACCGCAATCGCAAGGGGGCGGGTCATGCATTCACCATGTCAGAAGCAGCATCCTGCGGCGCGGCATTGTCACCACCCAGGAAGGTTTTGATACCACGCAAAGCCTGGCGGATGCGGTGGTTATTTTCCACCAGCGCAATGCGCACATGTTCATCACCATGTTCACCAAAGCCAAGGCCGGGCGCCACCGCGACCTTCGCTTTTTCCAGCAGCAGCTTGGAAAACCCGACTGATCCCAAATGCCGGAAACGCTCGGGGATTGGCGCCCATAGGAACATGGAAGCCTCAGGCGACGGCACATCCCAGCCTGCGGCATGCAGCCCCTTCACCAACACTTCGCGGCGTTCCTTATACAGAACGCGCATTTCTTCAATGCAATCCTGCGGGCCATTCAACGCGGCGGTAGCGGCCACCTGAATAGGCGTGAAGGCCCCATAATCCAGATAGGATTTCACGCGCGCGAGTGCCGCGATAAGCCGCGGATTGCCCGCCGCAAAACCCATGCGCCAGCCTGGCATATTGTAGGTCTTGGACATGGAGGTGAATTCCACCGCGATGTCCTTCGCCCCTTCCACTTCCAAAACGGAAGGCGGCGGCGTGTCGCCGAAATAAAGCTCGGCATAGGCAAGATCGGATAGGATGAACAATTCATGCCGACGGCAAAGGGCCACCAATTCGCGGTAGAATTCAATCGGCGCCGTCAGCGCAGTTGGATTGGATGGGAAATTCACAATCACCGCATTCGGCTTCGGCACGGAATGGCGCACGGCGCGGTCTATCGCCTCAAGCATCGCGTCATCGGGCGTATAGGGAATGCTGCGTACCGAAGCGCCGGCGATGATGAAGCCGAATTGATGGATGGGGTAGGAAGGGTTCGGCACCAGAATCGTATCGCCAGGGCTTGAGATAGCCTGCGCCAAATTCGCGAGCCCTTCCTTCGAACCAAGGGTCGCCACCACTTCCGTTTCAGGATCAAGCTTCACGCCAAAGCGCCGGTCGTAATAGCCGGCCAATGCCTTGCGCAGCCCTGGAATGCCCTTGGACATGGAATAGCGATGCGTGCGCGGGTCCTGCACCGCTTCGATCAGCTTTGCCACAATATGCGGGGGTGTGGGCGTATCGGGATTGCCCATGCCAAGGTCAACAATATCCTCAGCCGCGCCGCGCGCCTTGGCCTTGGCGGCGTTCACCTCGGCAAAGACATAGGGCGGCAGGCGCCGGATACGGTGGAAATCCTCGGTCATGGCTTCAGTCTCGATGATTAAGGGAGGGGGCTTATAGACCAGCCAGTCACGGCCGGCGAGGCGCATCACGCAAAACTGGTGGCGGCGGGGCGCCGGCCGGGGCCAGCATGGGCGGGGCCGGGATGCCGGCCGGTTCCGGGGCGGCAACCGGCACCGGGCTAGCTGGTTGGGGGGGCGCGGCTTGGGCGGCGGGTTCAGCCGGGACTGCCGGGGCGGGGATGGCCATGCCCGCCAAAGCCGGGGCCAGGGCCGGCGGCGGCGGGGCGCCACGCGGGGCACCCCCCGGCAAGGCGCCAAGGGGTTCGCGGCTTGCTGCGCGTTGCTGCACCAACCCGGCGGCCAAAGCCTCACGCGCTGCCATATCCGGGGCAACCGGGCGGGGCGGAACAGTGCCCAAATTGGGAAAGGGCACACCAGCGCCAGGGGGTGCGGGGCGGCCTTCCGTGGCGGGGCCCCAGGCACGATCCCAGAATTTGCCCACCGCCTGGCCGGGTTCCGTCTGACAGCCGGCCAGCATCAAGGCCAGCAACGCACAAAACCGTGCTTGATTGCCGTTACTTCGCCACCTAGGTTGAAAACCGGTTCCGGATGATCCGCTCTGCTCGCTCATGCGCCCCTGCCTGCAATAGGGGTAGCCTGAAACGGGCTTGGCGCGAAGCGCCGGGCAGAAATTTGCCAGGAAGCCCCAATGGCCGAAAGCGACCCGCCCCATTTCCGCCTGCCCGATCCGGCGCTGGTCAGCCGCACCATGGCCGATGTGGCGGAACGCAGCCAGCGCATTGTCGCGGATTTCCTGAAGCGCCAGACGGATGAACCCGGTGAGCCGGACCCGATGCATATCGGCAATGCCTTCCTGGATATGACCACGCGCCTGATGACCAATCCGGCCAAGCTGGTGCAGGCGCAGATCGGCTTTTGGCAGGATTATCTGACACTCTGGCAAAATACGGCCAGGCGCATGATGGGTGAGCCCGCGCCCGCCGTGATCGCGGAAGACCAGAAGGATAAGCGCTTCAAGGATGAAGCCTGGCGTGACAATGAAGTGTTTGACTTCATCCGGCAGAGTTATTTGCTCTCCGCCCGCTACATGCAGGGCTTGGTGCATGATGCGGAGGGCATGGATGAGAAAACCGCGCAGAAGGTGGATTTCTACACACGCCAATTCGTGGATGCGATGAGCCCCACGAATTTTGTCATGACCAATCCGGAAGTGCTGCGCCGCACCGCTGAGACGGGTGGTGAGAATCTGCTGAAGGGGCTGTCAAACCTGTTGATGGACCTGGAACGCGGGCAAGGCAATTTGCGCATCCGCATGACGGATGAAAGCAAGTTCAAGGTGGGCGAGAATATCGCTGTAACGCCGGGCAAGGTTGTTTATCAGAATGACCTGATGCAACTGATCCAATATACCCCCACCACCGGAAAAGTGCTGAAGCGGCCATTGCTGATCCTGCCGCCATGGATCAACAAATATTATATCCTGGATCTGCGCCCGAAGAATTCCTTCATCCGCTGGGCTGTGGATCAGGGGCACACGGTTTTTGTCGTTTCCTGGGTCAATCCGGATACGCGCCTCGCCGAAAAGGGGTTCGAGGATTACATGCTGGAAGGCCCCTATGCCGCGTTGGACGCGATTGAAAAAGCCACCGGCGAAAAATCCGTGAATGCGATTGGCTATTGCCTGGGGGGCACGCTGCTATCGGCGACGCTTGCGCATATGGCGGCAAAGAAGGATACCCGCATCAAATCCGCGACCTTCTTCACCACCATGGTGGATTTCACTGAATCGGGTGAACTGGGCGTTTTCATTGACGAAGAACAATTAAAAGCGCTTGAGGCCAAGATGCAAAAGCGCGGCTATCTGGAAGGCCGCGAAATGGCAACCACCTTCAATATGCTGCGCGCCAATGATCTGATCTGGTCCTTCGTGGTGAACAATTATCTTCTGGGGCAGGACCCCTTCCCGTTTGATCTGCTGTATTGGAATGATGATTCAACGCGCATGCCCGCGCGCATGCATTCGTTCTATCTGCGCCGGATGTATCAGCAGAATGTTTTGATCAAGCCGGGCGGTGTTGAATTGCTCGGCGTCAAGCTTGATCTGCGCAAGATCAAACTACCCACTTACATTCTCTCGACACGGGAAGATCATATCGCGCCCTGGGCTTCCACCTATCGCGCGACGCAGACCTATACGGGCGATGTCCGCTTTGTGCTGGCAGCATCTGGCCATATTGCAGGCGTGGTCAATCCGCCGGATGCGGGCAAATACAGCCATTGGGTGAATACGGATTTGCCCGCAACACCTGAAGCCTGGCTTGCGGGTTCCACGGAATTGGCCGGTTCCTGGTGGACAGATTGGCAGCGCTGGGTCAGCGGGCAAGACCCCGCGCAGGTGCCGGCACGCCAGCCAAAAAATGCGCTTGAAGATGCGCCGGGCAGATATGTGAAAGTGATGGCGCAGGATTAGCGTCGCCCCAGCCAAGTGGTGTCACTTGGCGGCGCTGAAAATACAACCCAACAAAGCTTTGATGCGTGCCGCGTGAATGAATATAAGCGGGAGATGCACTGAAATGCCGCGCGGCTTTACTGCAAGGGCAGGCGCAGGATGAAGCTGGCGCCGCCACCCGGGGTTTCTTCCAAGATCAAGCTGCCGCCATGGGCGCGCGCCAGCGCCCGGCACAGCGCAAGGCCAACACCCGAGCCCTTTTCCGGCGGCTTGGTGGTGAAGAATGGTTCAAAGATACGGTCGCGCACATCGGCGGGCACGCCAGGGCCGTTATCGGCCACCCGGATGGTCACATCATTTTCGACCATACCGGCTGAAACACGCAGGCACTTTGCTGCAGGGATATTGGCGGCTTCAAGCGCCTGGGTGGCGTTGGACACAAGGTTGGAAATTACATGCGCGATCTGGTCAGGATCACCATAGGGTTTCGGCAAATCGGGCGTTTCATCCAATTTGAATTCCAACCAGGGCGGCGGGCCATCATGCCAGGCAAGTTCCAGCCCCAGCCGAATAATGGCTGGAATATCCATGGGTTCATAGCGCTGTTCACGCCGCCGGGCGCTGCGCATCAGGCTTTGGACAATACGCGCGCCACGGTCGGCGGCTTCCCGAATCGCTTCAATGCGTTGGGTTGCCTTGGGGTCGGCTGTCTCACGCGCCAAAAGGCTTGCTTGTGCCAGAATGACAGCGAGCGGATTGTTGATTTCATGCCCAAGCCCGGCCAGCAGCGTAGCATTGGTTTCCATCTGTGCCACCCGCTGCAAGGCTTCGCGCTGCGCGTGCTTGGCACGATCCGCTTCATACTTCGCGGTGATATCGGTATGGGTCACCAGCAATGAACCATCCGGCAGTCGGCGGCGGCGGATATTCAGCCAGTGTCCCCGAATTCTAAGGATGTTTTGGGTTTCGCGCTTAATTCGGGCATAGGCAGCTTTTCGTATGCGGATCAGGTCTTCGATCGGCCGATCCGGTCTTTCATCACTGTAGAAGAGGCCTCGTTCAAGGCGATGGCGCATCAAGCTTTCCAAGCTTGTGCCCGGCTTTGTCAGCCGGGGCGGAAACTCCATCAGGTCCTGGTGGCCCTCATTGCTCAGCAACAGATTCAGATCGGAATCGAACAGGAGGACCGCGTCATCAATGCTACGCATCACGCCTTCCAATTGCTGGCTTCTTTGCTGCAATTCTTCCTTCTGGCGCTGTTCATCGGTTAAATCACGTACCAGCACGAAATAACCATCCATGGTACCGTTTGGATGAAACAAGGGAATGAAAATGCTTTCCACATAGCGCCGGCCCAGGCCCTTATACTCCCGCCAGCCTTCGGTGCGCGCAGTTTCTCCCCGCCTGACTGCCCGCACCTGCGGCAGTGTTTCCGTTGAAGCCTCACGCCCCAGAACCTGCGCCACGCTGCGCCCAATGGTTTGTTCCGGGGTCAGGCCCGTAAATCGGTAAAATTCATGATTATTATAGCGAAAACGTCGGTTTTTATCGAAATAGGAAACCCGCGCGGGCATCGCATCCAAAATGCCGCGCATGACATGGGCATCGGTAAAGGGCGGCAAAAGCTGCACCCCACCCGCACCTTCGCCGTTAGGCTTGGCGTTTGCCGTCTGGGTCGAAGACATAACCTGCTCCTCTTACGGTGCGGATAATGCGGGGGTTGGCGGGGTCTGCTTCCAGCTTGCGGCGAATGCGCGCGATGCGGACATCAATGGAACGGTCAAAGGCTTCGTCGCCATGCGGATGCGCCAGATCGAGCAGCCTTTCGCGGGTCAGCATACGGCCAGGCCGCGCGGCAAAGGCTGCCAGCAATTCATATTCCCACGGATGCAGAACCTGCCTTTCCTGATCGGGCCCAATCAGGCAGCGGCCTTCCAGATCCAGGGTTTTGTCACCCATCCGGACCAAAGCGGCCCCGGCCACCGGTGCCAGCGCCTTGTTGCGTCGGCGCAAAACCGCGCGGATGCGGGCCAGCAATTCGCGTGGATCGCAGGGCTTGGCGACGTAATCATCAGCGCCGACTTCAAGCCCCGCCACACGGTCCACAACATCTGAAGCGCCCGTCAGCATAATGATCGCGGGGTCACCGAATTCCCCGCCGCGCAAACCGCGCGCGAGTGAAAGACCATCTTCGCCCGGCATATTCAGATCCAGCACCACAAGGTCAGCCGGGGCGGCACGGAGCGCTTCCTTCAATGCCGCGCCATCGGCAACGGCCCGCACATGCAGGCCATAGGCGCATAAATACTCGGCCAGCGCCGCACGAAGGGCCGCGTCATCATCGGCGATGAGCAGATCAGCGCTCACGATGGCGGGGCATCGGGCGCAGCAACAGACAATCGCTTTAAGTTGAGCCCTTTCAGCCCGCCCCAAAAGATCGCCATAGCCTTTTGGCGAAACAGGACCATAACTCTCCCTTACTTGCCAAAGGCGGCTTATTGGTCGCTCAAAGTAATGTTGACCCTGGCGCTCTATTTCGAAAGCAACAGTCTGTCCATAATAGAACCGACTAAACCCGCTAAGGGCGGATCACAAAAGCGCGAGCTTCCCGCTTTGGTTGACAGGGCCGTCGGAGGGACCCAATTTCTGCCGCGTTCAGGCGCCGGGATACCGACCCAGGGCTATGCCTTGAAAACCCCGCGCTGATTTATTTCGGGGGAAAGCCGCATGGCAGGCAGATTGGCGGGTAAGCTTTGTTTCGTGACGGCGGCCGGCCAGGGTATTGGCCGGGCAACGGCCGCCGCCATGGCCGCCGAAGGGGCGCGGGTTATCGCCACAGACCGTGACCCCGCTTTGCTGGCCAACCTTCCGGCCCCAGGGATCACAACAGCGGCGCTTGATGTGCTGGATGATGCGGCCATTACCGCCGCTGCCAAGGCCGCCGGGCCGGTGGATATCCTGTTCAATTGCGCGGGCTTTGTGCATCAAAACACCATTCTGACCTGCACGGACCAGGAATGGGATTTCGGCTTTGCGCTTAATGTGCGGGCCATGTGGAAGGTGGCGCAGGCCTTCATCCCCGGCATGCAGGCCAAGGGCGGGGGCAGCATTGTAAATATGTCTTCCGCCTGTTCTTCCGTAAAAGGCGCGCCCAACCGCTTCCTGTACGGCACCACCAAGGCGGCCGTGGTGGGCCTCACGAAATCCATTGCCACCGAATATGTGGGCCAGGGGATTCGTTGTAATTGCCTTTGCCCCGGCACGGTGGACACGCCTTCCCTGCATGATCGCATCGCCGCCAATGCCGCCGCCGCCGGTTCGCTGGAAGCCGCCCGTACCGCCTTTGTCGCCCGCCAAGCCATGGGCAGGCTGGCCACGGCCGAGGAAATGGCCGCGCTGGTGGTCTATTTAGCGTCCGATGAGGCCGCTTTTGTCACCGGCCAGCCCATTGTGATTGACGGCGGCTGGACATTGTAGGAAGCCCTAATCCACCCCTTGAAGGAGAATGAAATGGCCAGTGAATTTGCCGTGCCGATGATGGGCGCGATGGGAGCCGTGATCCTTGCCGGCATCAATGAGGATATGGCGATGCCCGCCTATATGATGCTGGGCTCGATCGCCATGCTCATCGCGCTGCTGCTTGCCGCGGGCGCGGTGACCCTGCCGCTGAACAGCATCCAGGCGCTGGCCTTTGGCGGCATTGGCTTGGCGTTTTTCGGGCATGTGCGCGCCCGCCGTTCCAACTAAGGGAGAGGCTTAGATGAAGCTGCTGCGTTACGGCCCTGCGGGCCAAGAAAAGCCGGGCATTCTGGATGCCGCCGGCGCCATTCGTGATCTTTCGGGCGTGATCCCCGATATCACGGGTGATGTGCTGTCCCCTGCCGCGCTCGCCAAGATTGCCGCGGTTGATGTGAATAGCCTGCCCAAGGTTGCCGGCAATCCGCGCCTTGGCTCGCCCGTCACGGGCATGAAGAACCTTATCTGCATCGGGCTGAACTACGCGGATCACGCGGCGGAAACCGGCGCGCCGATCCCGAAGGAACCGATTGTGTTCCTGAAATCGCTCAATGCGCTGCAAGGGCCGAATGATGATGTTGTCATCCCGCGTGGATCGGTGAAAACCGATTATGAGGTGGAGCTTTGCATCATCATTGGCACGCGCGCCAAATATGTCTCGGAAGACCAGGCTTTGGATCATGTCGCGGGTTATGCCGTTGGCAATGACGTGTCTGAACGTGAATGGCAGGCCGAACGCGGCGGCGCCTGGGATAAGGGCAAGGGGTTTGACACTTTCGGCCCGCTCGGCCCCTGGCTGGTGACGAAGGATGAAATCCCTGATCCGCAGAACCTTGCCATGTATTGCGATGTGGATGGCGTGCGTGAACAGAATGGTTCCACCAAGACCATGATCTTCGGCGTGAAGCAGATCGTGTCCTATGTCAGCCAATGCATCACGCTCAATCCGGGCGATGTGATCTTCACCGGCACCCCGCCAGGTGTGGGGCTTGGCAAGAAGCCGACCCCGATCTTCCTGAAAGCCGGCCAGACCATGAAGCTTGGCATTGCCGGGCTTGGTGAGCAGACGCAGAAACTTGTCGCCTCCGCCTGATATAGCGACTTTGGTGATCTTCGACTTCCCCGCCAGGAAAGCTGGCGGGGAGGAGCAGCGGCGCGCTTTGCGTGCGCTGGCGGAAGACATCGCGGCCGAGCCTGACCTGCTTTGGAAAATCTGGACCGAGGATAAGGCAGCCGGGCGTTCTGGCGGAATTTATCTGTTCCGCAACCGTGCCGCTGCGGAAGCCTATCACGCCAAGCACGCCGCGCGGCTGACTTCGGCAGGTGTAACGGGGATTGAGGCCACCTATCGCACTTACAATGCGGAACTCACCGCGATTACGCGCGGGCCGGTGGCATTGGCTTAGAGCGTATCCCGTTCACGTTCGTTCACGGGATGCGCACTAAACCTTTGTTTGACCGCATATCCCTTTTCCCCAGGTGGTTCCATTTGGTGCCGCCAAAATCCAGCGGTTCAATTGATTTCGTAGCTGTAGCGCCAAAGGTTGAAGACCTTGCGTCGGGCATCTTCGCTTGGCCTGCCGGCTTCGGTATCGGTCATCGCATGATCGCAATGGATGCCGATGCGTAGCCACGGCCGGCGCGCCACTGCGTTGAAACAAATCGCCTCCGCCACATGGCGTCGTGATTCTGACCAGCTTCGTACCGGTGCGCCATCAACGGTGATTGTCAGCCGCTCACGCAACGCGGGGTCAACCCAACCCTTGTTGTAAAGGCGCAAGGTAAGCCTGGCACCTGGCCCCGGCACTGGAAGGTAGATCAAGGCATCGTCGCTCACCCCGACCCAGCGGCAACATTCCAGTGTCCCAGCAGCGTCCCGACCATGGAGACCGCGACCAACCAAAGCCATGTTCATGTCAAACACATGCTCAGCCCCGATCCGCATCGGCTGCAATTCCAGGACGCGCGCGGCCGCGAATTCCTGTTCAAACTCCGCAATCGAATAGGGTGTGAAACTGCGGCGCCGAAGATCGGCCGTGACCCGGTCATAGAGGATTTGATCACCCATGTTCAGCATTCGCGTCGCAGCCTCAACAGCGGGGGAGATCGGGGTATCCGCTTTGGTCTGGTTCAAAACCTCCAGCGGGCCAAAGGGGCACCAGCCCAAATCGCGGGCAAGCTCATCCAGCAGTCGGCCGATCTCCTCCAATACGCCAAAGCGTGCGCAACGCGATTGCAGCCTTTCAAAGGCACGCTCAGCCCGCTCAGTCGGCGCCATGGCAAGGAAGTCCGCTTCCGTCATTTCAAACTGCAGCAGACTTCGGCATTGATGGTCTTCGAACCACGCGCGGAACAGCAGACTATCGGCGAAAGCCGCATGCAGCTCGGTGAAATCCACCACGCTGCGGCAGGCTTCATGCATGCGCTGCCATTCCTGTGTTTTGTGCGCATAATCCTGTGGCGACAAGCGCCGATAGTCCTGAAACTGAGAAAGGGCGCGCGACTGAGGACGGCGCAGCACCGTGAAGACATAATCGTCATTGGCAAGCCAGGGTGAGATATCGTTATGGCCATGCAGAATATCGAACCAAGCGATAGACACACGGGCCGCCTTGATCATGGCCTCACTCAACATGGTTTGGCTCAATAAGGTCTCTGGGTCTATGCCTTCATCCCGCAATCGCATGTCGAAACGGGCGGTCGGCCGCGCCCTTTCGGCATGCGTTTGCGTATCAAGCGCGGCATTGAGGGACGTGCCGCCGCACTTAAGTATGTGCAAATGAAAAATCTTGCGTGGCCGGGCCAAGGACACCTCCGCCATTCGGGCGTTTATATTCGTTCATATTATAATATTATTAGTCGACAAATCATTTGTGCAAACCAGCGACGGCTTTGTCAATGATGCTTCATGCATAAAGGCCGCCTATAATGACCCAGAGCAGGTCTTCGCAATGCTGTGTTTGTTACGAATAACGGGATAAAATTTTGACGATTCTTCCCGGGTGGAATATTTCGATTACACTTCAAACCATTCTTTGGGAATTCAATAAACGGGGACCAGCCACCCAATCTGGAAAGCACCAAGGCACCCAACAAGATGCGGGATGGCATAGATCTGCTGGGCTTACGCAACGACCATGTTAGCACCTGCAACCCTAACCCCGCCCATACCCCGCGAAATGCGCCGCCGCTTCAGCCAATTGCGCTTCCGTCAACAACACGGGCTGCAGCCCCGCCGCCAATAGATCAAGATATTGTCCCGAGAGGTTTTCAACCTCCAAGGCCAGCGCATGAGCGGCAGCAAGCGTGGCACCCGCGGCAACAACGCCATGATTGGCGAGCAATACCGCCCGCCGCCCCGCCATGGCGCTAACGGCGTTTTCTGCCAAGGCTTGCGTTCCTGCCGTTGCGTGTTCCGCGCAGGCAATCGGCCCGCCCGCCAGCAGCACCATGTAGTGAAAGGGCGGAATGCCCTTACGCGCGCAGGACAGCGCGGTCGCGCGTGGTGAGTGTGTATGCACCACGGCCATCACCTCGGGCCGCGCGGCGTAAATCGCCGCATGCAGGCGCCATTCGGACGAAGGCCGATGGGGCGCCTTTCCCATCGCCTGCCCATCCATGGCGGTTGCGACCAGATCATCAGCGCTGGTGCGCGCATAAGCCAAGCCAGCGGGGGTAATGATGAAGCCCTGGCCATCCCGCGCCGATACATTGCCGGATTTGGAGGGCATCATCCCCGCCTGATCGAGCGCTTGCGCTACGCGCAAAATCTCTCGCCTGGTTTCCGCCGTGGTCACATTGTTGCTCCGAGCATCCAAGGCGCGAATTCCTGCGCGCCGAAGCCAAGTGCTTCGCTTTTGGTGGGTTCACCAGAAGCGGTGCGCAACATCAAATCAAAAATGCGTTGGCCGCATGCCTGCACGCTTTCGCCACCCGTCAGCACCGTGCCGCAATTAATGTCCATATCTTCCGACAGCCGATCATACATGGTGGTATTGGTGGCAAGCTTGATGGAAGGCGCCGGCTTCATGCCGAAGACACTACCGCGCCCGGTGGTGAAGCAGACCAGATTGGCGCCACCCGCCACCTGCCCTGTCGCGCCCACGGGGTCATAGCCAGGTGTGTCCATGAACACGAAACCCTTGGCGGTCACGGGTTCGGCATAGCGGTAAACATCCACCAGATTGGTAGTGCCAGCCTTGGCCATGGCGCCAAGCGATTTTTCAAGAATGGTAGTAAGGCCACCTGCCTTGTTGCCGGGCGATGGGTTGGCGTTCATCTCCGCACCTTGGCGCGCCGTGTAATCCTCCCACCAATGCATTACATCAACAAGCTTCTGGCCGACGTCGCGCGAAACGGCGCGGCGCGTCAGCAAATGTTCCGCGCCATAGGTCTCAGGGCTTTCGGACAGGATCACGGTGCCGCCATGGCGCACCAGCAAATCAGAAGCCGCACCAAGCGTTGGGTTGGCAGTGATGCCGGAATAACCATCCGAACCGCCGCATTGCAGTGCCACGCAAAGTTCCGATGCGGGCACGGCTTCGCGCTTGGCGGTATTGGATTCCGTCAGCACTTCCTTCACGAAATCAATGCCCTTCATCACGGTCGCGCGTGCGCCGGCATCCTGAATATCCATGCTGCGCAGCCGCCCGGTCAGGCGCTGTTCTTCCAGCATGGGGCCAAGCTGATTCACTTCACAGCCAAGGCCAATCGCGATCACATGAGAAAAATTCGCGTGCCGCGCAAAGCCTGCCAAAGTCCGGCGCAGCAGCCGCAGCGGTTCATCCATGGTCATGCCGCAGCCGGTTTTATGCGTCAGCGCCACCACGCCATCCACATTGCCCCAGGCAGCCAGCGGATCATCGCCGGTGATCGGGTTTTTCTCGAACTGCCGCGCAATCAATTCCGCCACATGGGCCGAGCAATTCACTGAAGTGATGATGCCGATGTAATTGCGTGTCGCGACCCGCCCATCGGCGCGGCGGATGCCCATGAAGCTGGCCGGCACGTCCACATAATCGGTCGGCTTCGCATCCTGGCCCCAGGCGTAATCGCGCGCGAAATCGCCCATTTCGCAATTATGCGTATGCACCCAGGCGCCGGGTTCAATCGCATCCGTGGCAAAGCCAATAATCTGACCATAGCGGCGAATGGGCTCGCCCTTCGCATGCTGGCGGATCGCGACCTTATGGCCAGGCGGGATGCGCCTTTCGCCAACACTGATGCCCGGCGCCACTTCGGTGCCAGGCGTCAGCGGAATGCGGGCAATCACCACGCCATCTTGCGGGTGCAGGCGAATAACGGATGGCAGGGCAATGGTGCTAGACATGGGCGCTCCCCTTTTCGGATCTGTGAACCATTCTAGCTGTTGTGCGCCGCCGCGCCACCGCCACCCTTGCAGATTGGCCGCTTCAGGCGCAGTTTGTGCTTGAGACACCTGGGGGAGCCCTTTTGGGGCTGAGAGGCGGGCTTCACCCGCGACCCCTGGAACCTGACCCGGTTTGGACCGGCGTAGGGAACGGTGCATCGCCCGTTTGCTCGCGTTTTGCGCCCCAAGGCGGGCGCTGGCGCGTGCTGGGCCAAAGCCCCCTTCCCCACGTCAGCCGACAGGAAACGAAGGATATGGGGATGCATCGTCGTTCACTTTTGGCCGCAGCAATTGCGGCGCCTCTGGCCGGCCCGGCCCTGGCCCAGCCAAGCCGCGCGCGCACACTACGCTTCATGCCACAGGCCGCGCTGGCCAATCTGGACCCGATCTTCAGCCCCAGCACCATCATCACAACCCATGCCTATTGCGTGTTTGACACGCTCTATGGCGCCAATCGCGCTTTGCAGCCGCGCCCGCAAATGGCGGAAGGCCATAGCGTTGAGGATGACGGCAAGCGCGTGAAAATCCGCCTGCGTGAGGGGCTTCGCTGGCATGATGGGGAACCCGTACGCGCCGCCGATTGTGTGGCGAGCATCCGCCGCTGGGCCAGCCGCGATGGCTTCGGCCAAATCCTGATGCGCGCAACGGCCGAGCTTTCCGCGCCAGATGACCGCACCATCCAATTCCGCCTGCATCGGCGCTTCCCAGCGCTGTTTGATGCGCTGGCCAAACCCGGCGCTTCGCCCTGCTTCATGATGCCGGAACGGATTGCGAATAACCCTGGTGATCGTTCACTCGGCCTGGAACACATGATCGGCAGCGGGCCGTGGCGCTTCATCGCCAATGAATATGTGCAAGGCAGCCGCAGCCATTATGCACGTAATGATGCTTACGTGCCGCGCGATGAACCGGCGGAGGCCGCTTCAGGCGGCAAGCGCGTGCATTTCGACCGGCTGGAGATGATCTGGATCCCGGATGGCGGCACGGCGGCGGCCGCACTCCGCACCGGTGAAATTGACTGGATCGAATACCCGCTGCCCGATCTGGTGCCGGTGCTGGAACGGGACCGCAATACGCAAACCCAGATTTATGATCCGAACGGGTTTCTTGGTTTTCTCCGCTTCAATCATTTGCATGCGCCCTTCAATGATGTGCGGGTGCGCCGCGCCATTCGTGATGTGATTGTGCAATCGGATTTCAT
>CAMCEP010000024.1 GCA_945873675.1 Asaia bogorensis | reverse complement strand
AAGGCCTCACGCAGCGTTGGCACATCAGCCAAATGCGCGAGTAAGCGGAGTTCAATCTGGCTGTAATCCGCCGCCAGCAGCACATTACCCTTATCGGCAATGAAGGCGCGGCGAATGCGCATGCCTTCTTCGCTGCGGATCGGGATATTCTGCAAATTGGGATCGGTCGAAGAAAGCCGCCCGGTCGAGGTGATCGCCATTTGATAGCTTGTATGCACGCGCTTATCAGTTGGATCGATCTGCGCGGCGAGGCCTTCCACATAGGTAGATTTCAGCTTGGCCAATTGGCGCCATTCCAGCACCTTGCCGGCCAATTCCACGCCCTGGACACTGAGTTCTTCCAGCACCGCAGCATCGGTGGAATAGGCGCCGGTCTTGCCCTTGCGCCCGCCCGAAAGCCCCATTTCATCAAACAGGATTTCACCCAATTGCTTGGGCGAACCAACATTAAACGCGCGCCCGGCGAGCTGATGGATGGAAGTTTCCAGTACCGCGAGGCGCGCTGCGAAGTCTTCGCCAATGCGCGCCAATTCCGCGCCATCCACCTTCACGCCGGCCGCTTCCATATCGCGCAGTACAGGGATCATTCGGCGTTCGATTTGCTCATAACTCGCCAGCGCCCCATCGGCGCGCAAACGCGGGCGCAGCAGCAGCCACAGCCGCAGAGTCACATCCGCATCTTCGGCGGCATAGGCGGTGGCTTTATCCAACGGCACTTCGCTGAAGGGCAGGCGCGCCTTGCCGGTGCCGGTAACCTCATCAAAGCTGATCGGCTTATGGCCCAGATGCAAAACCGAAAGCTCATCCATGCCATGGCCATGCCGCCCGGCTTCCATGGTGTAAGACAGCACCATGGTATCATCGATGGGGCTGATATCGGCGCAGCCACCATTCTCCGCGCGGGCGAGGACTTCCAGATCATATTTCGCATTCTGGAAAATCTTGAGCACGGCGGCATCAGCGAAAAGTGGGCGCAGCAGCGCAAAGGCGGCTTCGGGGGTAATTTGCGCGGGTGCGGGGGCAGAGAGCATATCGCCCACGCTGCCATGACGGATCGGCACATAGCAGGCGCGACCCGGCGCGATGGCGAGTGAAAACCCAACCATGGTGGCGCGGCGCGCATCCAGGCTATCGGTTTCCGTATCCACCGCCACCACGCCCGCTTCGCGCGCCAGCGCAACCCAGCGCGCCAAGGTGGCTTCATCCGTGACGCAATCATACCCGCCGAAAGGGGCGGCGACATTGCCGTCTTCTTGCGCGGGCGTTGCCTCGCTGGTGGAAACCAAGGCGGCGGGTCGGCGCAGCGGTCCAGCCTCCCCAAAGCCCATCCGCGCCAGGATGGAGCGAAATCCCTGCGTGCGTAAAAACGCTTCCAGCTTGCCATCGCCCGGCGCCTTGGCTTCCAGCGCTGCGATATCCAGCGGCAAAGGTGCGTTATCATCCAACTCCACCAGCCGGCGTGAAATCCGCGCCAATTCGGCGTTTTGCATCAGCGCTTCGCGGCGCTTCGGTTGCTTGATTTCCGCCGCGCGGGCCAGCAGCGATTCAAGATCGCCATATTCATTGATCAATTGCGCCGCAGTCTTGATGCCAATGCCCGGCACGCCTGGCACATTATCCGTGGCATCGCCCGCCAGCGCTTGCACTTCCACCACCTTATCCGGGGTGACGCCGAATTTTTCCATCACTTCCGGCGCACGCAGCGGCTTCTGCTTCATGGGATCGAGCATTTGCACCGCAGGGCGGATCAATTGCATCAAATCCTTATCGGAAGAAACAATCGTCACATGACCGCCGGTCGCTTCAAAAGCCTTGGCATAGGCGGCGATCAAATCATCCGCTTCAAAGCCTTCAAGTTCCACACGCGCCACGCCAAAAGCATCTGTCGCATCGCGGATCAGGCCAAATTGCGGCACCAATTCCGGCGGCGGGTCCGGGCGATGCGCCTTGTATTCGGCGTAAATCTGATTGCGGAACGTATTGCGCCCGGCATCGAACACCACCGCGATATGGCTGGCCGCATGGCGCAGCAGAAATTGAGACAGCATATTCGTAAAGCCGAAAACCGCATTCACCGGCGTGCCATCTGGCCGCGTCATGGGCGGCAGCGCGTGATAGGCACGAAAAATATAGCCTGATCCATCCACCAGAATCAGGTGGCGCTCACCTGGCTTGGTTTCGGGCAGGCCCTCGGCCCCCGCAATTGCCTCGCTCAAGGCCTTGCCATGCGGGCGTTCCGCGACAGGGCCAGAGGTATCTTCAATGGCCATGATCCTCGCCGGCGCCTTCGGCCAGGACATAGGTGATGGAACAATAAGGGCAGGTCACATCATGCCCTTCAATATGCAGCCAAATGCGCGGATGACCGAGCCCGCTCGCCGCTTCCCCATCGCAGGGGATATTGCGGCTTTGCACAGTAATGCGCTGTTCGGGCGTGACACCCACCACAGGCTTCGGGCCATAGCCGGTCATTTGCTGGTCGCGCATCTGGGTCCTCATGTCGCAGGTCTTGGGCCGATCATACCGGGGCAGGGGGTGATGGACCAGCCTTGCCCGGCACCCTATCTGAAGCTCATGAACATGAAGCCCTTCATAACACCGCGCCGCGCGCTGCTGGCCGGCCTGGCGCTGGCCGGCTGTGCCGAGGCCCGCGCCCCCATGGGGCCGGTGGTGACCAGGCCCGCGCTCAGGGATGATGCGCTGGTCATGGCCGATGGCGTGCGGCTGCCCTTGCATGGCTGGCAGCCGCAAGGGCCTCCGCGCGCGGTGATGCTCGCTTTGCATGGCATGAATGAATATGGCCGATCCTTTGCGGAAGATGCCGCGCCCTGGTTCACCGGGGCGGGGGTGGCGCTTTACGCTTATGACCAGCGCGGCTTTGGCGGCACCGCCCCGCGCGGGGTTTGGCCGGGGCATGAGACTCTGGCGCAGGATGCGATTAGTGCCGCCGGGTTGATCCGCGCCCGCCACCCCGGCCTGCCGCTTTTCATGCTGGGCGAAAGCATGGGCGGCGCGGTGCTAGTACTGGCGGGCAGCAAGGCGCCGATGGCCGATGGCCTTGTGCTTTCCGCCCCGGCTTTGCGCGGGCGCAATAGCCTCGGCTGGCCGGCCCGCATGACGCTGGATGTCATGGCGGCGCTGGTGCCAGGGCTGGCGCTTTCGTCCAGCGCGCCGCTGTTTCGGCCGACGGATAATCTGGAAGCCTGGCGCCGCTGGTCCGGCGACCCGAAGTTGCTGAAGCAGACCCGCGTGGATGCCGTGGCCGGCTTGGTTGATCTGATGGATGCCGCCACCGCTGCCCTACCCAGCTTCACCGCCCCCGCCTTGGTGCTGTACGGGGCAAAGGATGAATTGGTGCCGCCCAAGCCGATTCGCGCGGCCCTGGGCCAATTGCCTCGGGGCGCGGCGCAGCGCGTCGCCTTCTACCCGGAAGGCCACCACATGCTGTTGCGGGATTTGGGCGGGGCGACAGTGGCCGGCGATATCCTGGCCTGGATGGGCGACCGCGCCGCGCCCTTGCCGAGCGGGGCGGATCAGGCGGCGGCCGCTTGGCTCGGCTTGGTCTGAATGGGCTTCCAATCCTGGCCGCGCATGGCATGGTGGGGGCAGGTTTTTTCCAGGGAAGCGAAACCATGCCCGTCAACGGCCTTGGCCCCTATGATGACAGCAATATCTTCGCGCGCATTCTGCGCGGCGAGATTCCGGCGAAAAAGGTGCATGAGGATGATCATGCGCTCGCCTTTCACGACATCGCGCCCCAGGCGCCGGTGCATGTGCTGGTCATCCCGAAGGGGCGCTATGTCTCCATCGCTGATTTCAGCGCTACTGCGACGCCTGATGAAATTACCGGCTTCTGGCGCGCCGTGGGCCAGGTGGCGAAGGCTTTGGGGCTGGAGCCCGATGGCTATCGCGTGCTGATGAATATGGGCATGCATGCCGGGCAGGAAGTACCGCATTTTCATGTGCATATCTGTGGTGGGCGTCCCTTGGGCCGCATGATTTCTCAAGCCTAAGACGAACAAGAGGAAGCGAAGCGTGATGTTCGATACGATTATTGTGGGCGGCGGTTCTGCCGGGTCTGTGCTGGCGCATCGCCTTTCCGCCCGCAGCGGCCATAAGGTGCTGCTGTGTGAGGCGGGGCCCGATGCGCCGCCTGGTGAGGAAGCCAAGGAAATCCGCGACAGCTACCCGGGCACGGCGTATTTTGACCCGCGCTTTCATTGGACTGAACTGCGCGTGCATACGCAGATTGTTTCTCACAACAACCCGGAAGAACGCCCGCCGCTTCGCAAATATGAACAGGCGCGGGTTTTGGGTGGTGGTTCTTCCATCAATGGGCAGATGGCCAATCGCGGCGCGCCCACGGATTACAATGAATGGGAAGCGCGCGGCGCAACCGGCTGGAATTGGGATGCGGTGCTGCCTTATTTCAAGAAGGTTGAGCACGACCTTGATTTCGACGGACCCTTCCACGGCAAGGATGGGCGTATCAAAGTGCGTCGCATCAAGCCCGAGAAGTGGAATAACCACGCCAAGGCGGCAGCAAAATCTTTCTCGGCTGCTGGCTTCAAGGCCTTGGAAGACCAGAATGGGTTTTTCGAGGATGGCTATTTCCCGATCACCATTTCCAATGCGGAAGAACAGCGCGTTTCCGCCGCCATGGGCTATCTGGACCGCGAAACCCGCGCGCGGGAAAATCTGACGATTTCCTGCGAAACCCAGGTGAAGGAACTGATCTTCGAAGATCAGCGCTGCGTGGGCGTAGTGGCTTTGGTGGGCGGGCAGGAACAGCGCTTCATGGGGCGCGAAATCATCCTGTCCTGCGGCGCCATTCATTCCCCCGCGCATTTGCTGCGATCGGGCATCGGTCCTGTTGGCCATTTGCGCGACCTTGGCATTCCTGTGCGCATGGCCCTGCCAGGTGTGGGCCAGGGCTTGATGGATCATCCTTCCATTGCGCTGTCTTCCTTCCTGAAGCGCGGCGCGCGGGTGGATAATCAAACCCGGCGCCACATTCTGCTTGGGCTGCGTTATTCATCCCAGATGGAAGGCGTGCCGGCGGGGGATATGTTCGCGGCCGTTGTCAGCAAATCCGCCTGGCATGCGGTGGGGGAGCAAGTGGCTTCCATGCTGCTTTGGGTGAACAAGACCTATTCAGAAAGTGGGCAGTTGAAACTCGCTTCCAGCAATTGGCGCGATGAGCCGATTGTTGAGTTCAATCTTCTGTCAGACAAGCGCGACCTTGACCGGCTGATGAGTGGCTTTCGCATGATGGCTGCGATTCAGATGAGTGATGAATTGGGCAAGGTCACTGCGGATCACTTCCCCGCCAGCTATAGCGACCGCGTGCGCAAGCTTGGCGTCGTGAGCGACAAGAACCGGATGCTGACCAAGATGATCAGCATGGTGCTGGATGGGCCTTCCTTCCTGCGGAGCTATTTCATTGATCGCTTCGTGGTGGAAGGCTTCCGGATTGACCAGGTGCTGACCGATGACGCTGCCTTGGAAGCCTTTATTCGCAAGGCAACCATCGGCGTTTGGCACGCTTCCTGTTCATGCCGCATGGGCCGGCCGGAAGACCCGATGTCGGTGGTGGATACCAATGGAAGGGTGAAGGGGATTGAGGGGCTACGCGTGGTGGATGCCTCAATCTTCCCAGTCGTGCCCTGCGCCAATACGAATTTCCCGACCCTGATGTCGGCGGAGAAAATCGCCGATGCGATCATTGCGGGGCATTGAAGGGCGCTATTCCTTCACCCCCGGATAAATCGCCCCATAATACCGGCGCAGTTCCGCAATCTGCGCCGGCGGGGGCTGGCCATAGGCACCGCGCCGGCTGGTAAAGCGCCCGCCCATGGCGCGCTTCAGCTTCACCGCCGCCTGGCCCTGCTGCACCAGCGCCAAGGGCCCGCATAGCACTGGCGCGCCGCGCGCGGTTTCATGCACGCCGGCTTCAAACAGCAGCACCATCGCCACACCAACGGCTGGGATCACAACTTCCGCCCCGCGCGCCACGCAATCCTCAGCCGCCTTGTGGAATTGTGCCAGCACTGAATCCCTTACCGCGCCGGGCGAAAAAGCAGCCTCAAGATCAGTCAGCTTCGCTACATCCATCCGTGCCGTGGCGGCCACCCGCCCAGCCAGGCCATAGCTGCGGATATTCTCAGCAACGCGCGCTTCGTGCTTGTCGTTTGAAAATACAATGCCGATGGAAGCGCCCATCTGGCAGGCGGTCAGCAGCGCGGTTTCGCATAGCCCCAGCACCGGAATGCCCGCGATTTCGCGCGCAATCCGAAGCCCAGGGTCCACGATATTGCCGAGCAAGACGGCATCGAAGCCCTCAGCCTCCGCGCGCGCCACGTTTTCCAATACTTCGCCGGTTTCGATGAATTCCAGATAGCGATACTGGTCACCAATGCCGCCGCGCTGTTCGATGCCATGGATGGCGATTTCCGTGCCGGGATCGGCCGTGGACTCCAATAGCCGCCGCAGTGCCTTGGCGTAGGTCGGCCAGGCATTCGGTCTGGTCAGGGATTGGTACCAAAGCTTCATCGCATTGCCCCGTCATTTGCGGCCTGATAGCGCCCGATTCCCCGTGCCGCGTCCAGCCCAGGCCCCCTCCCATAGGGCAGGGCTTGTCTGATATAAGGCGCCATGAGCATGACCCTGGCCGATATCCTGGCGCCAATGTCGCCAGACCGCTTCTTCGCTGAATATTTTGATCAGCAGCCGCTGCATCTGCCGGGGGCTGCGGAGAAATTCGCGGGTGTTTTGGACTGGGCCGGCATCAATCGCCTGCTCGGCATGACGCATATCTGGTCCGAACGCAGCCTGAAGGTGGTGCTGGACAGCACCACCATCCCGCCCGCGCAATATAGCCAAAGCGCCATGTCACGTGATGGCGCAACGTCACTGCAGCCCATCCCCGCCAAGGTGCAGGAATGGGTGGCGCGTGGTGCTTCCGTGGTGATGAATGATGTGGATAGCCTGACACCCGGCCTGGCTGGTGTTTCCAATGCGCTGGAAGGTGCTGGCCTTGGTAAGGCGCAGGCGAATGTCTATATTTCTTGGCAGAGCCACAAGGCCTTCCACGCGCATTATGACACGCATGATGTCTGGGCTGTGCAGGTAGAAGGCGAAAAGATTTGGAATATCTGGGAAGGCCGCGCGGAATGGCCGGTGGCGCATGCGCTGTTCCGTGGCCAGCCGCAGGAATTCCACGAAAAATCCAAGGGCGCGTTGCGCTTCAAGGCGCATCTTAAAAAGGGCGATCTGCTCTATCTGCCGCGCGGCTGGTATCACGATGCTTTGGCCGAAGCGCCCAATTCTGTCCACATCGCCTATGGTGTGCATGCGCCGATGGGCGTGGACTTCATCGGCCTTTTGACCGAACGCGCCTTTCATGATGCAGAGTTTCGCAAGCCGCTGCCGCGGCAGGATGGCTCGGCAGCGGCGAAATACGCGTTGACGCAGCGCGCGGCTTTGCTCGGCCAACGCATCGGCGAATGGTCGCGCGATCCGAAATTCCTGCAAGCGGTCGAAAATTTCCTGGCGCATTATCGCTATGAACGCGGCGGCTATGATTTGCTGGCCGCACGTGGCGCTGCCCCGGCTGGGGAAGCCAGCACAGGGCCGGTCTTCCGTGTGCGCCCCAATGTGAAAACCGTCCGCCGTGGGGCGGATTATGGGCTACGCACCGAAATGGGGGTCTTGGCGATTGACGCGCAGGAGGTTGAACCTGCCGCCTGGATCATCACCCAGCCGAGTATCACCGAAACCTCTCTGGCGCTTGCATGCCCGGGGGCCAATGCGGCGGCGCTGATCGAAAAGCTGCGCGCGGCCGAGATACTGTTGCCGGCATGAAGGGCGCTGCGTTCCTTATTCTCGGCATAGCCCTTGTGGCGGTGCCAGCCATCGCCCAGCCGCGGGGCTTTTCCTGCGTGGGTGCGGAAAGGCTGGAAGATAATGTATTTTCCATTGCCTTCCCGCGCGGTGGCGCCAAAATCCCTGAAGCCGCAAGATCCCCGCTGGCCGCCGCCATCGAAGCGGCGTTGGCCGAACCAGATCGCAATATCTGCATCCTGGGTCATGCCGGCCAGGAAGGCGGGGCCACAACCTCCATCCAATTGGCCGCGCAACGCGCCCGTGCCGTGACCAATGCCATGGCGGCCCAGGGCGTAGGCGCGGAACGGCTGCGGGCGGAAGCGCGTAGTGCCCAATTCAGCCCCACAGTCCGGGCGGCCGAGCCCCCATCGCGCACCGTGACCATTGTCCTGATGCCACCCCCGTGACGCGTTAAGGGGCTTGCCCCAACCCGCGCGCGGCGCCAGAAGAGTGCATGAAAAGCCGCCCGATTCGCGGCCAATTAGAAGGAGAAGCGCCAGTGCTATCGCGTCGTTCCCTATTCGCCATTGGCGGTGCTGGCCTTTTGCTCAATGGCTGCGCGCGTGTCCTGCCGGATGGCAGCTTCCCGCTCATGGACGTTATGGGCGCTGAGCCCAATTTGTCTAACTTCCGCGCTGCGCTGCGTAGTTCTGGCCTGGCTTCTGAATTATTCGACCGGCCCGGCATCTACACCGTGCTCGCGCCAACAGACCTCGCCTGGTCCGGCGCGCCGGAGCGTATTCGCCGCGGTGAACGCGATGCATTGCTGGGCCTGATCGCGGGTGGGCGTTTGCGCCTGCCGGATATCCAGGCACGCGGCGGTCGCATCAGGATGTTGGGCGGTAATGATGTGCGCGTGGTTGGCGGTACGCCTGAGAATCCCCGCATTCAGGGCGCGCGCGCTGGTCAGGCACCTTCGGGCGCTTCGGCCAGCATCATTCGCCCCAACCTGCTGGCGAGTAACGGCGTGGTGCATATTGTGGAAGGCGTGCTGCTGCCGGCGTGAACCAGGGCACGGCGGGGGACGTCTGCGCTTTCCATCGCCGCGCTGTCCTTCGCGCGCTGTTTTTTGCGCCTTCGCTGGCTTTCGCCCGTAGCGCTAATTCCCGGCTTTGGGTTGTCAGCAATGGCTGGCACAGCGGCATTGCGCTGACGCGGGCGGATGTGCCGGAAGCCATCATCCCGGAAATCGCGGACTTTCCGCATGCGCGCTTCTTTGAATTCGGCTGGGGTGACGCGGAATTTTACCCAGCGCGGGAAGCCGGCTTCTGGCTGACGCTGCGCGCTGCCTTTCCGGGGCCGGCAGTCATGCATGTTTCTGGTCTGCCGGATCACCCGGCGCGGGTTTGGCCGAATGTCACCATCCTGTCCTTCACCGTGAACACGGAAGCCTTAAGCCGGCTGCTGGCGTTTCTGCGCGATAGCTTTGATCGTGCCGGGGCAGGCCGCGCCGTGGTCTCTGCACACGGCATCTATCCCTATAGCCTATTCTACCCGGCGACCGGGCGGTTTCATGTCTTCAATAACTGCAATAGCTGGACCGCGCAGGCGCTGACCGCCATGGGGTTAGGTGCGTCTCTTGCTGGCGTGAATACAGCAGATGATCTGATCAGCCGCATCCGCCCCTTTGCGGTGGCGGAATAATTCAGCCTTCCTTCGCTTCCCCAATCGGCGCGGCATCGCGCGTCATGCCAGCAAGTACTTCCGCCACATGGCGCACCTTCACCGAAGACCCTTCACGCTTCAGGCGCCCTGCCATGTTCAACAGGCAGCCCATATCGCCCGCAAGCAAGGTGCCCGCACCGGTCGCCTGAATGTCGCGGCATTTGTCGGTGACCATGCGCACAGAGATATCAGGGTACTTCACACAGAAAGTCCCGCCAAAGCCACAGCAGATTTCCGGTTCCGCCAATTCGACCAGGCTGAGCCCTTCAACGCTGTTCAACAATTTGCGCGGCTGCGCCTTCACGCCCATCTCGCGCATGCCGGAACAGGAATCATGATAGGTCACGCTGCCATTAAGCCGCGCTGCAACCTTTTCCATGCCCATCACATCGGTCAGGAAGGAAACCAGCTCATGCGTACGCGCGGCGAGTGCTTCAGATTTGCCGCGATAATGCGGGTCATCATCAAACAGCGCCGGGTAGTGATGCGCGATCATGCCGGCGCAGGAACCGGAAGGGGCGACCACGTAATCATAGCCCTGAAAGGCATCCACCACCGCGCGAGCTATAGCCTTGGCATTGGCGCGGTCGCCGGAATTATAGGCCGGCTGGCCGCAGCAGGTTTGGCTGGGCGGTACTTCCACCAGGCAGCCGGCTTCTTCCAGCAGCTTGATGGCGGCGAAGCCAACCGTCGGCCGATACAGATCCACCAGGCAGGTGACAAAAAGCGCGACGCGCGGAGGGGCTTGGGTCATGGGATCAGTTTAGCCTTGCCGATGCGCGCTGGCGATATGGGTTAGGGCTTCAATTCAGGCGCTGGCGCAATTCGCCGGCCAGCGCGCGGACCCGGGCGGCCGCTTCGCCTTCCGGCACCAACTCCAGGAAGCGATCCAGGCAGCCGAGTGCTGCGCCAATGCGTTCCAGCCTTTGGTTCATCAGCCCCGCTTCGCGCCACAGCGCGGCATGGTCGGGTGCCAGCCGCAGCATGTCTTCGGTGGCGGAAAGTGCCGCCTTCACATCGCCACCGCGCAGGCGCCGCAGCTTGATGTTGTTTTGCAGCCGCAGCAGCACTTCGCGGCGCGTCATGGGGCGCAGCACGCCGGGGCGGAGTTCCGCCTTTTCACCTTCCACACGCTTGATCAGCGCGCGCAAATCCTGCGCTTCCAGAACCTTGCCGCCGGCAAAGACATCCAGAATAAGCTTGCCCTTGGGCCCTTCCAGCGCCAGCAGGAAATGGCCGGGAAAATCCACGCCAAAAGCGCCCCAACCCGCCGCATCCGCAGCATGCAGCCACAAGATACCAAGCGCCACGGGCAAGCCCCGCCGGCGTTCCACCACGCTGATCAGATTGGCATTCGCCATATCCTCATAGGTTTCGGAATCGCCTTGATAGCCGAAATGCCCATGCAGCGTTTCCGAAAGGATCAGCCGCCGCGCTTCCAGATCACCGCCATCCGCCTTGCCATCCATGCTGGCGGCATCCACCACCTTGCGCGCGATATCGGAAAAATGTGCGGCGACCTTGCGCCAATCCGCCTCAGGCGCGTCTACCCGGGCCAATTGCAAGGCAACAGTCGCGATATCGAGTTCCAGATCCGGCAGGTTGCCGGCTGCTTCGATCGCGCTGCGTGGTTCGGGGGCATGGGTGATTGTCATCAACCATATTTTTACGTCTTCTTTAGGAAGGATCAAGTTTTATCAGCGCAGCAGCAGCGGCAGCATGGAATCCAGGCGCAAAAGCCCCTCCTCAGTTGCGCAAAGCCGGCCATTTTCGCGCCATAGGAGATAATCCTCATCCAGGCAGGCGGCCAGCATGGCGGGGTCCACTACCTCGGCGAAGGTAAGCCCGGCACGTGCCTCGATTCGAGCAGGGTCTACGCCTTCCGTGAGGCGCAGCCCCATCAGCATGGCCTCCCGCCCCACTTCCACGGGGCTTAGGGTTTCAACATCCACCGCCGCATGGTCTTGGGCTTCCACCAGGCGCAGCCATTCCTCTGGCGCGCGATGGCGGCGCGTGGCCTGAATGCCGGCATCGCGCAGCACGCGCTGATGTGCCCCGGCGCCGATGCCGAGGTAATCGCCATAGCGCCAATAGGCCAAATTATGCCGGCTTTCCGCGCTGAGCTTCGCGTAATTGCTGATCTCATAGGGCTTCAGGCCAAAGCGCGCGGCTTCTTCCGCCGTTGCCAGATACAGCCGCGCCGCATCATCTTCTGCCGGCAGCGCGAAGGCGCCGCGACGATAGAGCGTTTCAAACTGCGTGCCGGGTTCAATGGTAAGTTGATAAAGTGACAGATGATCGGCGGCGAGTGCCAGCGCCTGGCGTAGCTCCGCTCTCCACGCTGCTTCCTGTTGGCCGGGCCGCGCATAGATCAAATCAAAGGAAAGCCTTGGGAAAATACCACGCGCGGCTTCCAAAGCGGCAATCGCTTGAGGCACATCATGCTTGCGGCCGAGAAAACCTAAAGCCGCCGCATTCAGGGATTGCACGCCAAGGCTCGCGCGATTGACGCCCGCATCACGAAACGCCGCAAGCTTCGCCGCTTCAACGCTGGTTGGGTTGGCTTCCAGCGTGATTTCTATATCGGGCAAGGGATCAAAGTAGCGTGAGGCATCTTGGATCAGCGCCGCGACCGTTTCGGGGGACATCAGGCTTGGCGTACCACCGCCGAAGAAAATGCTCGCCAAGGGGCGGCGGCCTACCAGCGCGGCTTCATAAGCCAATTCTTGGCGCAGCGCGGCACGGAAGCGTGCTTCATCTACCCTGTCGCGGACATGGGAATTGAAATCGCAATAAGGGCATTTGGCCGCGCAAAACGGCCAATGAATGTAAAGCGCAAGTGGTTCCACGCGCTGCCTTTACCCTATTCCAGCTTCACGCCGGAAGCCTCCACTACCGGCAACCATAGCGCTAATTGCGCCTGCCAGAAGGTGTTGAAATCAGCCGCGCTGCTGCCCACCGGATCGGTGCCGGCTTCCACCAGCTTTTGCGCAATGGCGGGATTGGCAACCGCCGCGCGCGTTGCCGCTTCCAGCCGAGTGATCTGCGCAGGCGCCGTCGCCTTATGGACGAAAATGCCCATGAAATTCATGATCTCAAAATCCGGCAGCCCTTGTTCGATCGCGGTCGGCACATCGGGCAGCAAGGGGCTTCTTTGGCGCGACAGCACCGCCAGTGCGCGAATGGACCCCGCGCGCACATGCTGCTGTTGCGATGCAATCCCCTCAGTCAGGAAATCCACATTGCCCGCGATCATGTCGGCAAAAACCAAGCCTGCGCCGCGATAGGGCACATGCACTGCCTCAGTATTGGTGCGCATATTCAGCAAATGTGACCCCAGATGATTGATGCCGCCAGTGCCCGACGAACCATAGGTCAAGCGCCCAGGCCGCGCACGCATCAGCGCAATGAATTCCTGGAGGTTTTGCGCCGGCACATGCTTGCCCACGGTCAGCACCATCGGCATGGAAATCACCTGCGAGACAGGCGCGAAACCATTGCGCGGATCCTGCCGCGCATTCTTCACCATGCCGGCATTCAGCACTGCATTGGTAATGGTGAAAAGCGTTATGGTCTGCCCATCAGGCGGCGCAGAAAGCACGGCCTCGGCGCCTAAAATCCCCGCCGCCCCGCCGCGATTTTCCACCACCACTGGCGTACCATTCAGCGCTTCCTGCATCCCCGGCGCCAGAATACGGCCAATCACATCCGTCGCCCCACCAGGCGCAAAGGGGATCACCATGCGGATTGGCGCGCCTTGCGCACGCACCGAAAGCGCTGGCGCTGCAAGCAGCGCGCCCAGCATCACATCGCGGCGTTTCATCATTGCGCGTTTCCTTTCTATCCTAAAAGATATTCTGCATTGCTGCGCAGGCATACACTGCGGATGCGCGCTTGCAGGCTTTCCGGCACGGGAATGCCATCGCGCAATCTTGTCTCGCGCGATTCTGCCTCAGGGTCGCCAGGCACTAGCACGGGGAGCGCGGGATCAGCGGGCGGTGTCGCGTGCAGCACATCTACCACCTCATCCATGTCCGCTTCAAAGGCGCCGTCGTCGCGGAAGGCCTTTGGGTCAATCGCCATGAAGAAATGGCCGAGATTATCGGGGTCTTCCGGGCGCTGCGTGCGCACACGAATGGGGGAGAAAGAAGCGCCTGACAGCGCGCCACCCAGAATATGCACCATCAGCCCAAGCCCATAGCCCTTATGGCTTGCCATATCCGGCGTGCCGCCAACGGGGGTCAGCCCGCCCATGGGTTGGTTCTTGATGATATCCCAGGCACGCGCCGCATCCGTCACGGCCTGGCCTGTGCCATCCAGCACCCAGCCTTCGGGTAGGGGTTTGCCGCGCAGATCATAGACCTTCACCTTATTCGCCGCTGTTGTGCTGGTTGCCATATCCAAGCGAAAGGCGCGGTTGCGCCCAGCGGGTGCCGCGAAGGCAAGCGGATTGGTCCCCAATACCGGCACTGCGCCGCGCGTTGGCACCACGCCAATGGTGCGCGTTGCGCTGGTGACCATGCCAATCAGCCCTTCACGCGGCGCCATGGCGGCATAATGGCCGGCTGCGCCGAAGTGGTGCGAATTGCGCACAGTCACCACACCAACGCCGGCAATCTTCGCCTTGGCCATCGCCAATTCCATGGCAAAGACAGAAGCGGGATGGCCCAGGCCCGCATCAGCATCCACCAAAGCGGTTACGATATTCTCCCGCACAATATGCGGGCGCGCGGCCAGGTTGAGTTTCCCTTTAAGACGCGATTCATCATAATCCATCAGCATTGAAATGCCGTGGCTATCCACACCGGCCAGATCGGTTTCGATCATGACCTCGGCGGTGGTTTCAATGAGCTTCGGGTCCATGCCCCAGGCGGAGAGCACGGCTATAATCTGGGCGCGGCAGGTTTCAGCCGAAATAAGCGGCAAGGCGAGGCTCCTGTTATCGGAGCCCTATCCTAACCCCGCAATTTCGCTTTGCGCCACCCAGGTGGGTCGGCGCCTTTGCCGATCCTCACCTTCGTTCACGGGACACATTTCAAATCTTCGTTTGATTGTATTTTCCGAGTCGCCAAGTGATTTCACTTGGCTTGAAAATAGAATCTCTGTTTGATCGTATTTTCCGGGTCGCCAAGTGATTTCACTTGGCTTGAAAATACTCAGCGCTTCTTACCCCCGGCGCGTTCCAGGGATGCGATGGGCAGTGCAGACTTGCCGGACGCCTTGGCGATTTCATTGTCCTGCGCTTCAATTTCCTTGCGCGCGGGCAGATCGCCATCAAGGCCGCCCAGCAATTCCGCCGGCACCTTGCGATTGGAACGGCGGCTGCCATCCTCATAAATCACATCAAAAAGCACGAAGCGTGCTTGGGTTCCTGGCTTATTGGCCATGAGACTCTCCTTCAGTCTGCAAGTTTTTCTCGGTATCGGCTTCCGCATCCTGCGGGTCTTCGCCCGATTTGCGCCGTGCTACCGCTTCCTTCAGCGCTTCCAGCTTCGCTTCCTTGCGCGCCTGCTTGGCCCTGTTCACATCGGCACGATTCTGGCCGTAATTCGGTTTGCGTCCCATGCCGCTTCTCCAAACATAAAAAGAAAACGGGGCAGCAATCGCCACCCCGCCCCCAAAAAACACGGCGCCCGAAAGCACCATATTTTCAGATCAGATCTTGCGCAGATTGCCGGCAGAGATCTTGCCCTGCTGGCCCTTCTGCAATTCAAAATCAATCTTGTCGCCTTCATTCAGGCCTTGAAGGCCAGAACGCTGGACATCGCTGACATGGACGAAAACGTCCTTGCTGCCATCATCGGGTTGGATGAAGCCATAACCCTTAGTGGCGTTGAACCATTTTACAGTGCCGGTTGACATGCTGTTCGCTCCGGTTGAAGAAAAGCCGTCGCGCGGATTCGCGCTACGGGCCGACCATCGCTACAGCCCAACCATGGGAAGGCACGGGAAGCAGGCTTGAGGGAACCAGCCGGGCCTTAAAGGGCCGGACCTGAACGCCCAAACCGGACGAGGTGACAGGGGCCATATGGGCCTTTCCCAGGTCAATCGCAAGTTTTTCCTTAAAATAAGTGAAAATATCTCGCGCCACATTATTCCAGCCCGTTGCGCGCCGCGGTGATCACCACGCCATTGGACTGTCCGGCACGGAAAGTTTCGATCCGGCTTGCATAGCCTTGGGCCACGATCATGCCGGTTGGCACATCAATCGCGATGCGTCCCGCCATCGCAATCCGCGCTTCCTGCCCGGTATTCCCAAGCCCGCCCGCCAATTCCACCGCGCATATCGCAACCAGCACTTGCCGCGCGCCGATCCGCGAAAGACCTTCCGGGCGGCAGGTCACGCCGCGCTGACTATCGGGCGCCGGCAATGCGAAAGTGACGTTGGGTAGGATGCGCCGTGCTGTCAGGCTCCAGCTTTCAAAATGCCGTCGCCAGGGGGCAAGCGCACCATCGCGCGCCGCATCGGGCGGTTCATGCGTGAAGCTTGTGATGGCGCCATCATCGCGGCGTAGTACGGCAAGCCTTTCACCGCGCAAAACCTCTGGCGCCAGGCTAATGCGCGCGGCACGCGCGGGCGCATCGCGTTCCACCGCGGCCACATTCAGGCAATCGCGGCGCGGCGCTCGGTCCAGCCTTTCCCACTGCTCACGGCACAGTTTGCGCCACGGGCCCCAGGCAGCGCCACCAATCGCAACAGGCGCGGTCATCGGCGTGACGGGCGTGCTCAGTGGCAAAGGCGGCGCCACCGTGCGCCAATCCGGCGCTTGCGCAAAAGCGCTTGCGCCGCAAAGGCTCAGCGCAAGCAGCAGAAGGCGCAGCACCCTCTAAAACGTACCCGGCGTTGGGATGGCGTTGATGCCAAGGCTGCGTGCCGTGTCCGTCAGAATATCCCAAGTGGTGGCATCCACCGGAATGCCGCCCGCGAGCCGCGCTGCCCGCATTGCCCTTTCCTTCTCACCCGCCACCAGCACGGGTTGATCCGGATCAGCGGGTGGCGACGCCTTCACATGCGCGATCACCGCGGCCATTTCGGCGCGGAAGGCCGCCAAATCGCCGAAGCGCGCCGGATCAATCACAAAGGCAAGCCAGCCATTGACGATGCTGCCATCCTTCGGGTGATGCGGCGCGGCCGTCACGCCGCCAATCAATGCGCCGGCTAGGATTTCGCACATCAAAGCGAGCCCATAGCCCTTATGCCCACCAAAAGGCAGCAAGGCGCCGCGCGGTTGGTCCCGATACAGCACACCCGGATCATTGGTGGGTTGGCCCTTCGCATCCACCAAAGCGCCATCCGGCACTGGCTTACCGGCATTAAAGGCAACGCGACACTTCCCAAGCGCGATGGCCGCCGTGGCAAAATCCAGGATCAGCGGGTGTTCACCTTCCGCCACCGCCGGCACCGCAACGCAAACCGGATTGGTGGACATGCGCCCATCGGTCCCGCCAAAGGGCGCCACCGCGCCGGGGCCGGATACGCCATTGACGAAATGAACCGAAATCATCCCAGCCCGCGCTGCCTGTTCACCGTAGGAACCGATGCGCCCCAGATGATGCACATTCTTCAACGCCATCACCGCATGGCCATGCTGGCGCGCGGCATTGATCGCCCAATCCATGGTGATGCGCCCAATGCGCTGGCCATAGCCCATCTTGCCGTCAAACACGGCAAGCGATGCATCCTGGCGCACCGCTTCCGGCATGGCGCCGGCATTGAGCTTGCCGGCGCGAAGATTTTCCACATAGCGCACCAGCAGCATGATGCCGTGGCTGTCATGGCCTTGCAGATTCGATTCCAGCAAATGATCCGTGACCATCGCCGCTTCATCTTCCGCGCTGCCCCCCGCGCAGATCATGGCATGCACCAGGCCGCGCAAAGCGGCGGGATCAACGCGGAGCATCGGGGCGGCTTTCATGGGCATTCTCCTGTGGTCTGTTGGGCGCTTGATCGGGCGCGCGTCATGGCACTTCCTTCATGAAGCCCGCCAACGCCTCACGCCAAAACCGCGCCTGGCCGGTGGTGCCATGGCCGGCGGTGTCGGTACTGCCTGGGATCAGCAGCAGCCGCGCATTGGGGATGCGCGCCATGGCCGCCGCCATCAGCCCGGTCTCGTACGGGTTGCGTTCATCATCGGCGGAATTGATGGCGAGCACCCGCGCCCTGATCCGCCCCAAAAGCGGTTCCGCGTCAAAATCCCGCGATGCCTCATACATATAGATAAGGTCATTGGCATCCGCTGCCGCCGGCTGGGCCAGGCGCTGATCCAGGATGGCATCCGCCGCCGCCCGGGTGGGGGCGGCTTTCTGCAACGCCTGAGACCCGCCATTGGTCGCGATATTGAAGAACAGGAAGGCGAGCGA
>CAMCEP010000023.1 GCA_945873675.1 Asaia bogorensis | reverse complement strand
GCAGTGCTGCGTGAATTCGCCGAAATGACCGAAGAAGAAATCGCCGCGGCACGCGCCGCCGGCGTTTTGTAAGGGGGCTGCGCCATGGCTGGGCTTCGTTTTGATTTGCGTGATGCGCCAGATGGCGCGGCAGAACTGCGCGCGGAAGTGCGCGCATTTCTCGCAGAACACGCGGAAAATTTTACACCAGAAATCCGCGCCCGATCCTGGATGGGGTTTGACCGGAATTTCACCCGCGCTGTCGGCGCCAAGGGTTGGATTGGCATGTGCTGGCCGCGCGAATTTGGCGGTGGCGAAAAAAGCTTTCTGGAACGCAATATCGTGCTCGAAGAAATGCTCGCCGCCGGCGCGCCGGTGGGCGCGCATTGGATCGGGGATCGGCAATCCGGCCCACTGATCCTGCGGCTCGGTACCGGAGAACAAAAGCGCCATTTCCTGCCGCGCATCGCCAGCGGTGAATACGCTTTTTGTATCGGCTTGTCGGAACCTGATTCGGGGAGTGATCTCGCGTCACTCCGCACCAAGGCGGAAAAGGTGGATGGCGGCTGGAAACTGAATGGCCGGAAGATTTGGACTACCTTCGGGCATCTTTGCGATTGGATGATTGCACTGGTGCGGACCTCTCCGGCACCGGAAGGTGGCGCGCGGCATATTGGGCTTTCGCAAGTGCTGGTGGATTTGCGCGCGCCGGGGGTTTCCATTCGCCCGATCCATGATCTGGTGGGCGAAAAGGGATTCAATGAAATCACCTTCGATGATGTGATACTCCCGGAAGATGCACTGGTCGGGGAGGAAGGCGCTGGATGGGCGCAAGCCACCAGCGAATTGGCGTTTGAACGCAGCGGGCCGGATCGGTATTTGTCATCACATCCCTTGTTGGAAGCAGCGATGACAACGCTGAAGCAGGATGGCGCAGCGGCACCCGCACTGGGGCGCCAGGTCGCGCGGCTTTGGGCCTTGCGCAATATGTCGGTGGCCGTGGCTGGCATGTTGGACGATGGGCAGGATCCGGTGCGGCAAGCGGCACTGGTCAAGGATTTGGGCAATGATTTTGAACAGGCTTTGCCCAATGTGGTGCGCGACCTGATCGCGACCGAAGATATGCCAGAGGATATGCGCCGCATGCATGCGTATCTGACGCAGATTGTGCCGACCTTCTCCTTGCGTGGTGGCACACGAGAAATCATGCGCGGCATTATCGCGCGCGAATTGGGGTTGCGCTGACATGGCAAGCGAAATCGCAACGGAACTTGCCGAACAGGCCGATCGCGCGCTGACAGATGCGGCGGATGTCGCGGTGCTGCGCGCGCTTGAAGCGGGCGCCTGGCCGGAGGCCACATGGGATGCCATGGCGGCCCTCGGCCTGAATGGCGCCTTGGTGGCGGAAGATGCGGGCGGTGTTGGCCTGGGCTTCAGTGATGTGGCGCCGTTATTGGAAGTGTTGGGCCGCCACGCCGCGCCCGTGCCGTTGGCGGAGGGTATTTTTGCCAGTGCTTTGCTGGCGGCAGCGGGCATTACACCGCCCGAAGGCGCAATCAGTTTTGGCGCGCGCCGTGGCGCCATTCCCTGGGGCCGCCATACCGGCCATGTCGCGCTACTGGATGGTGCGCGCATCGCGCTTTACCCGGCGGCAGCGCTTGCCTGGGAAGAAGCCGGCAATATCGGCCATGAGCCGCGGGATCGCGCGCGCATCATCGGGGCGCCGGTTGCGGAAGCGGTGCTGCCCAATGGCTGGGGCGCGGAGGCGGGGTTGCTCTGCACGGCTCTCATGCGCGCGGCGCAGATTGCCGGCGCTATGCAGGCGGCGTTGGCGCTGGCCGTGGATCACGCTAATACGCGCAAGCAATTCGGCCGGCCAATTGGGCGCTTTCAGGCAGTACAGCAGCAATTGGCGGTCTTTGCCGCCGAAACCTCCGCCGCATCGGTCGCCGCTGCTGCGGCAGCCCGGGCTGTGGATCGGCGCGGCCTGGCGGCAGCAGCCTTTGAAATTGGCTGCGCCAAGATCACAGTGGGCGAAGCCGCCACACGCGGTGCTGCCATTGCGCATCAGGTCTTTGCCGCCATGGGCATTACGGAAGAACATCAGCTGCATCACTTCACGCGCCGGCTTTGGTCCTGGCGCGAAGAAGGCGGCAGCGAAGCCTTTTGGGCCAAGCGTATCGGGCAGGAAGCGCAAACCCTGTCTGGCGCGCTTTGGCCCTTCATCACCGCACGCGAGGAGGAAATCGCCCCATGACCCCATTCCTGAATATCGAACGTGATGGCGGCATCGTCACGCTCACGCTCAATCGTCCCGAAAAGCGCAATGCGATTTCAACGCGTGCAGAATGTGAGGAAGTGGAAGCCGCCTGCCGCAGCCTGTCGCGTGATGATTCTGTGCGCTGCGTAATTGTAACCGGCGCCGGTTCCGCCTTTTGCGCCGGCGGTGATCTGAAGGGCATGCGCGATAAAACCGGCATCACCGGCGGCGGTACGGGGGCGGAGATTCGCGAATCCTATCGTCGCGGTATTCAAATGATTCCGCTGGCACTTTATGAATTGGATATACCAACCATCGCCGCGGTGAATGGGCCGGCGATTGGTGCGGGGCTAGACCTCGCGCTGATGTGCGATATTCGTGTGGCTAGTGAGAAAGCGCTGTTCGCTGAAAGCTTCGTGAAGGTTGGCATCGTGCCAGGCGATGGTGGTGCCTATTTGTTGCCAAAAGTGGTTGGCATGTCGAAGGCGTTGGAATTGTCACTCACAGGTGAAACCATTGGCCCGGCCGAAGCTTTGGCCTGCGGCATGGTTTCCAAAGTGGTGGCGCCGGAAGCGCTATTGGATGCGGCGCGCGCTATTGCAGCGAAAATCGCCGCCAACCCGCCGCAAGCGGTGCGGCTCACAAAGCGCCTGCTGCGTGAAAGCCAGCACACGCGGCTGTCCACACTGTTGGAAATGTCGGCCGCTTATCAGGCGCTGGCGCATGGCACGCGGGATCATCGTGAAGCGGTAGATGCCATGCTGGAAAAACGCGCGCCTAGTTTTGAAGGCCGCTAAATAGCCGGCTCGTCGCGTCGTAACGGCGCGGCGGGCTATCATCAACGCGGATGTGATCCATGGCGGGATGACAGCGCCGCGATGTATGACCTGAATCAAGTCGCGGCAACCCTCCATCGCTTTCTAATACCATCCCATACGCCGCGCATGGCGCAACAGGATGGAGAGAGCGATGGCGGTTACCGCGCAGAATTTGAGTGCCTCAGCGATTTGGAATCATATTGCGGAAAAGAAAAAAGCCGCGGATGCTGAGCGTATTGCGCAGGAAGAAGCCGCCAAGGCGGAACGTGCCAAGCTGCGTGAGGCTTTTGACCAACGCGAAATCCAACCAGAAGCCTTAGACCGTATCGCAATTGTGGTGCGGCGCGCGGTAGAAGCCGGTGAGAAAGAAGCCTTGGTACTGCGCTTCCCATCAGAATGGCTGCCGGATCAGGGACGTTCCATTACCAGCCATGACCCGGAATGGCGCGCCAAGCTCAGCGGTTTTCCGAAGCGCGCTTATGAATTCTACATGAAGGAATTGGCACCGCGCGGCTTCCAATTAAAGGCGCAAATCATGGATTGGCCAGGCGGCATCCCGGGTGATGTGGGGTGGTTTCTGGCGTGGAAACACCCGGAAGAAGAATAAGGCGTCGGTAGGATTCAGACCCATGTCAAAGAAGCACAAGCAAAACCACAGCCAACCGCATTCGCCTTCCACTGGACTCAATACCCCGACGCCACCGGATACCCCCTTCAAACCTGATGGCAAGCTAAGGCGCAAAGCTTATGAGAAATCACTTTTCGACCTACATGTAGAATTGGTGAAGCTGCAGCTATGGGTGAAGGAAAGCGGCGCCAGGGTTTGTATTCTTTTCGAAGGCCGCGATGGCGCCGGGAAAGGTGGCACCATCAAAGCTATCACGGAACGCGTCAGCCCGCGGGTGTTTCGTGTCGTAGCTTTGCCCGCTCCGACGGAGCGTGAAAAATCACAGCTTTATATTCAACGCTACATGCAGCATTTGCCTGCTGCTGGTGAAATCGTGATCTTTGATCGGTCTTGGTATAACCGTGCAGGCGTTGAAAGGGTGATGGGCTTTTGTTCGGATGAATTGGTCAAGCGCTTTCTGAATATGGCGCCAGCGGTAGAACGTATTTTTATCGAATCCGGCATCATATTGCTGAAATATTGGCTGGAAGTCAGTCCGGAAGAACAGACACGGCGGCTTGAGGACCGTATCCATGATGGGCGGAAACTATGGAAACTCTCGCCCATGGATTTGAAATCCTATGGCCGATGGTATGATTATTCCCGCGCCCGCGACGCCATGTTCCAAGCGACAGATACCGCTTGGGCGCCTTGGTATGTTGCTTTTTCCGATGATAAAAAACGCGCACGGCTTAATGTCATTCGACATTTGCTGCGCCATATTCCGTATCAAGACATAAAACAGGGAAAGATAAAATTACCCAAACGGCAGCCTGCTGGTGATTATCACGAACCCGATTATGCCTTCAAAATCATCCCTGATATATTTTCGGTCAGTGATCTATCGCTCGCCAAGCCCTAATCATGGTGAAATTGATATCGATCAAGTCGGGCCGTCCAGATAAGGCCTAGGAGTCCTCCGATAGGATAGATAGGAGGCTTCAATGAAGCTCTGCGATATTCTCGTGCATGTTGATGCTTCGCCGCAAGCACGCATCCGGCTTGATTTGGCGGTGGCATTGGCACGCCAGCATCAGACACATCTGACGGCGCTGCATATTATTGATGTTGCCTTGCCGGTTATGGCGATGGGTGACGGTGGCGGCGGCGGAGCTGTTATTGCTGAATTAATGGAACAAATGCGCCAGACCGCGCTGACAGCTGGAGCACAATTAAAGACAATATTTCAGGAGGCGATCCGCCGCGAAGGCGTTATGGGTGAATGGCGCCAGGTAGAAGGTCGTGCGGTGGAATTGCTTGCGCTGCATGGCCGCTACGCGGATCTGTTGGTCATGGGGCAGGATGATCCGGAAAGCGGCAATGCCGGGCTTTTGGAAGCCGTGCTGTTTGATTCTGGCCGGCCTGTATTGGCCATTCCTTTCGCTGGCACCTTCAAGACTATCGGCAAGCGCGTCTTGGTCGGGTGGAATGCCAGCCGTGAGGCATCTCGCGCGGTGCATGATGCGCTGCCACTACTTGCCAAGGCGGAAAGCACTTGTGTGTTCTTGGCTAATCCCAAACGTGGCCTTGCCGCGCATGGCGAAGAACCTGGCGCGGATATAGCACGGCATCTGGCACGCCATGGCTTGAAGGTGGAAGTGGCCAAAACTATTGCTGATGATGTGGCGGATTCAGCGCTGCTGTTGAACCACGCCAGTGATATGGGCGCGGATTTGCTGGTGATGGGCGCCTATGGCCATTCGCGCTTGCGTGAATTCATTTTGGGTGGGGTGACGCGCAGCTTGCTGCGTGAAATGACTGTGCCAGTGCTGCTCTCGCACTAAAAATCAGCACAGTCGGCGAAAGATCAACGAAAGATTATTCGCCGGCATGGTTTCCACCAGCGGCGCGGCAAAGCCCACTGCCTGGGCTTCTGCCGTAACCGCTTCCAGGTCGCGCACACCCCAGCGCGCATCCCGTTCACGCAGGCTCGCGTCAAATTCTGCGTTGCTAGGCGCAGTATGCTGCCCAGCGCGTTTGTAAGGCCCGTATAAAAATAAAAACCCGCCCGGCGGTATAATCCGCGCTGCGCCCAGCACAAGGCCGAGTGTCGCCTCCCAGGGGGCGATATGAATCATGTTAATGCAGGTAACGGCATCCGCATGCTGGATGGGCCAAGGCGTATCCGTGACATCAAGCGCCAGCGGCGCGTGCATATTCGGCAGCGTTGTTTCCTGGCGCCAGGCGGCAATGCTGGTGCGCGCTTCTTCGCTGGGGTCGGTCGGCTGAAACAAAAGCGCGGGAAAGTTGCTGGCAAAATGCACTGCGTGTTCGCCAGACCCGCTGGCAATTTCCAAGACCAGGCCTGAAGCGGGCAAATACCGAGCCAGAACCGCTGCAATGACATCCTTATTGCGCGCAACGGAAGGCGCGTAACGCCGCGCATCTTCTTCCATTACGGTCAAGCAGCCTGGGCGCGAAACCGCGCCAGTGTTCCGCCGCGTAGCACAGCACTTGGCAGGCGCCGATCCAGGATGCGTTCCGCAAGCCTGCCCGCTTCCACCAGCGCTTCCAGATCAATGCCGGTTTCAATGCCAAGTTCGGCGCAGAGCAGCACCAATTCCTCGGTCGCGATATTGCCGGGTGCGCCTGGCTGGCCGGCAAAAGGGCAACCGCCAAGCCCACCCACCGCGGCATCGAAGCGCGCCACACCCATGCGCAGACCCGCCATAGCATTGGCAATGCCAAGCCCGCGTGTATCATGCAAATGCAGCGCCAGACGCAATTCGGGCCAGCGATTGCGCACCTCACCAATCACGGTTTCGATCTGGCGCGGATTGGCCCAGCCCATGGTATCAGCCAGCGTCAAATCGCGAATCCTCACCCCCGCTTCCGCCGCAATAGCCAAGCCATCCGTGATCGCTGCCAGCACCTGCGCGGGCGCGACATCACCGGCGTAATTGCAGCCAAAAGCGGCTTGCAGCCCAATGCGCGTCACCGGCACGCCGCCCGCGATATGCGCTGCCGTTTGTTTGCGCATCGCCTCGATCTGTCCGGCACGATCGCGGTTCAGATTCTTGAGCGAAAAAGCCTCAGACGCGGCAAGGCTGATGGACCCGAAAAGATGTAAGCGATCCTTAAAGGCAAGCGCGCGATCGAGCCCCGCCGCATTGAACCAAAGTGCCGTGTAGTGAATGTCGGGCTTCGGCACTAAACCCGCAACCACCGCTTCCGCATCGGCCCAGCCGGGCACCAGCTTGGGTGAGACAAAAGACGCCACCTGGATATGCCTAAGGCCGGTTGCCGAAAGCGCATCAATCAGCGCAATCTTATCGGCGCTGGAGATTGGATTTTTCTCGATCTGAAAACCCTCACGCGGGCCTTCTTCAGCAATATCCACTTGGCGCGGCAAATCAGACATGGGGTGCTTCCTTTTCCCCAATGAGCTTATCCTAGCACGGCCCGGGCGTGAATGGCTTTCGTATCAAGACGCATCCTCACCTTCGCCGGTGCCAAGGGCGGTTAGCGCCCCCTCATTCAGAATCTCGATGCCGCTTTGGCCATGCAGGCGGATTAGGTTGCGCCGGCGGAAGCTGGAAATGGCGCGGCTCACGGTTTCCAGTGTCAGGCCCAGGAATTCGCCGATATCGGCGCGTGTCGCCGGCAGGTCGAAAATTGGGCCATTGTGACTGCGGCGACGCTGGGCATCCACAAGCGACAGCAGAAAAGCCGCGACACGTTCTTCCGCGGTGAAGCGGCCGAGCGCCATGATGTGTTCCTGGCTTTGCGCCAATTCCCGCGTGCATAGATCAAGAAAGCGGCGCTCCAGCAGCGGGTAGCGGTGAAACAACTGCTCTAGCCGGCGCCTTTCCATGCGGCAGACCCTGCCACCAGTGAGCATCTCGGCGCCAAAGGCGTGTTCCTGCGTTGGCGTAAAGCCAAGTATGTCGCCGGCGAAGCGAAAGCCGATGGCGGCCTGCCGCCCATCAGGCAGTATACGCATCAACCGCGCTGTACCTTCAGTCAGCGTATAAACGTAGCGGGCATCATCGCCCTGATGAAAAATTGGCGCGCGTGGTTCCAGCATTACCCTCTCACTATCTGCGGCCATGTCATCCAGGGCGGCGGAATCCAGCGGCGCGCATAACCCAAGGGAGCGTGATCCGCATTTCATGCAGATATCGCCATCCGCCCCAAGGCCATCCATCATCGAACGTGTGACATCAAGCGGATTCATTTGTGCCTTCCGTCTTGCTTTGCGTTCAGAACGCAGGGCTTCTTATGACCTTCACGTTCTGTTAAATAGTTTCCTCCCGATTTTGCGCTTGATCAAGACAAATCGGCGCCAGATAGACAGCTCGTGATCAGCAAGGCGCCAAGAAAAGGGAGTGATTCATGGGTATTTCAGTTCGGGTTTGTGGCGCAGCGCGCACTGTCACCGGCTATTGCCTGCTGTTTGAAACAGGCCATGCCAGATTTTTGGTGGATTGCGGCATGTTTCAGGGGCCAAAGACACTAAAATCCTTGAACTGGGAGGAGTTCCCCTTCAACTCGCGCGAAATTGATGCCGTGCTTCTGACCCATGCACATATTGACCATTCCGGACTTCTACCAAAGCTGAAGGCCGGGGGGTTTCGCGGTACCATTCACGCCACCGCCGCCACGGCAGATCTTTGCGCCGTCATGCTGCCTGATTCAGGCCACGTGCAGGAAATGGAGGTTGCGCAACTCAATCGTCGCAATCGCCATCGTGGCCGCGCACCGGTGCGGCCGATATATACAGCGGCAGATGGCGCCGCGGCTATTGCTGCCTTTCGTGCAGTGCCATTCGACCAATGGCAGGAAGTTCTGCCAGGGGTGCGGGCGCGTTGGTGGAATGCGGGACATATGCTGGGATCCGCCTCGATCGAAATTGAATGCACCGATGGCAAGGATGCGCCGCTACGCGTGCTGGTCTCAGGCGATTTGGGGCCGGATTGCTCGGTGTTTTATCATGAATCCGAAGCGCCTGGCGGCTTGGATCATGTGTTTCTGGAAAGCACCTATGGCGATGAGGATAAGCCCTGCGTGGACCATGTGGCCCGGCGGGAGAAGCTTGCGCATATCGTGAAGGAAGCGGCAAAGCCTGATGGCGTGCTGCTGATCCCGGCCTTTGCGGTGGAACGCACGCAGGAAATTTGCTGGGATTTGGTGACGCTGATGCAGGCCGGCGCTATTCCTGAAGCGCCGATTTTTTTGGATAGCCCACTCGCTATTCGCGCGACAGCAGTGTTTCTTGAACATGCCGCTGCACTCGAAAATGGTTCCTCCATCAGCCGCGCCTTGCGTTCGCCATTGATCCGCCCAACGGAAAGTGGGGAAGCGAGCCGCCGCATCGCGGAAACTGAGGGATTCCATATCATCATCGCTGGGTCTGGCATGTGTGATGCGGGGCGCATCCGGCATCATTTGAAGCGCTGGCTCTGGAGCCCTGCCGCCACGGTCATGCTGACCGGCTATCAGGCGGAAGGCACGCTTGGCCGTCTATTGCAGGAGGGCAAGCCCGAAGTACGCATTCAGGGAGAGACGATTCGTGTGGCGGCGAAAATCACGGAAATCCGTGATTTCTCTGGCCATGCGGATGCCACGGAATTGGCGCGCTGGCTTGCTGCGCGCGGCAAGGTTTCGGGGGGCGTGTTTCTGATGCATGGGGAGGCGCCGGCAATGGAAGCGCTCGCCAAGCGCCTGACCGAAGGCGGTATTGCCGCATCGGACCAGGTGATCATGCCGGTGCTGGATGAAGGCTGGTTGTTGCATAAGGGTGCGCGACCAAAGCGCCTGGAAAGCAAAGGGCGCCGCGCCGATCCGGTGCGGAGCGTCAGGCCCGATTGGCATAATCAGCGCGCAGCTTTGATGTTGGCGATTGAAACTGCCACTGAAAACGCGCGGGATGATACCGCGCGGGAAGCCCTGATACAAAAGCTGCGTGACGTGCTGGCAGTGACGTAAGGCTGTGCTACGCGGCCATTTATGTGGTCTGCGCGATGCGGGTAGATTTGCGCCAATTCCAAAGAATAACCGGCAGCGCCAAGACAGCGCCCGCTAAGGTCATTTGGATATTGGGCGAAATCATCAGCAGTGCGGAGACAACAAGCAAGGCCTTCGCGCCAAGACCCATATGGGTGAAGGCATAACCGGTAGTGCCAATCCCCAACAGCAGAACACCAAGCGCACATGTGCCTGTGGTGATGAAGAAATCGGCCCAGGTAAAACCATCCACCATAATCAGCATGGCCGGCGAATAGGCAAAAACAAAAGGTACTGTTGCCTTGGCCAAGCCAAGACGGAAGGCGGTATTGCCGGTCTTGAACGGATCAGCCCCCGCAATGCCGGCAGCCGCATAGGCAGCGATACAAACCGGCGGCGTGAGATCCGCAAGCACACCGTAATACAGAATGAACAAATGCGCAGCCAGCGGCGGCACCCCAAGCTGAATCACCGCAGGTGCCGCAATAGCGGCCAGCACGATGTAAAGCGCGGTTGTCGGAATACCTGTTCCCATCGCAATGCAAACCAACGCCACGAAAAGCAGCGTCAGAAACAGCGTGAGGGATTTCATATCCACCACGCTTTCGGGCAGGATGGATAGAAGCGGAGACATCCAAGCTGCCAATGATGCCGCGGCTTGCGTCACCATGAAGCTGACCCGAAAGCCGGCGCCAGTCAGCGTGATCACGCCCACCACAACGCCAACCGCCGCCGCAGCAGCACCAACCGCAATCGCGTAGCGCGCGCCGATATCGAATGAATCCCATAAATCGCGCAGCGTCAGCCGATGACGTGGATTGAGAAAGCCAACGACGATGCACGCAGTAATACCGTAGAAGGCCGCCAGATATGGCGTATTGCCCTGAATGATAGCCCAAAGCAGCAACACCAGCGGAATCATGGTAGGCCAGCCTTCGCGGAGCGTCTTGCGGAAGCTTGGAATTTCCTCAGGTGGCAGGCCCTTCAGGCCGAATTTCTTGGCTTCAAAATGCACCTGCACAAAAACGCCCCAGAAATGCATAAAGGCCGGCACAGCAGCCGCAATCAGCAGCGTTGTCAGCGGGATATTCAGGAATTCGATCATCACAAAGGCCGCCGCCCCCATGATAGGCGGCGTGATTTGCCCGCCCGCACTGGCAGCGGCTTCGACCGCGGCGGCAAATTGCGGGCGATAACCAACGCGCTTCATCGCAGGAATGGTCAACGTGCCGACCGTGACAGTATTGGCAATGGCAGAACCACTGATCATGCCGAAAAGTGCTGAACCAAAAACCGAAACCTTGGCAGGCCCGCCGGCGAAACGCCCCGCAGCGATAGAGGCCATGTCAATGAAAAACTGCCCCAGCCCCATGCGCGTTGCGAGCACGCCGAACAACACGAAGTGAAAGACGTACGTCGCAACGACCATCACCGGAATGCCGAAAATGCCTTCCTGCGTCAGGTAGATATGGCTGATGAAGCCAGCCCAATCGGCGCCAGGATGCGCCAGCACACCCGAAAGGTGATTGCCCCATAGCCCATAGGCGACACAAATCAGCACAATGATCGGCAAGGCCCAACCCATGCTGCGGCGCGCTGTTTCCAGCGTCAGCACCAGCATTAGCGTGCCCATGATGACATCATTGGTATTGGGGCTGCCGATGCGGAAAGTCAGGTCGTCAAACACCAATGGCAGGTAAAGACAGGCGGATACCATCACAGCAGCGAGGATCCAATCATACCAGGGGACGCCGCCAAAGGCTGGCCCCGGAATGCGGGGGCCAGCGGGAAACATCAGAAAAATCACCCCGAGCACAGCAGCAAGATGGATCGCCTTGTGCCAATGCTCGGTTAGAATGCCGAAGCCAGCCGTGTAGTAATGAAAAACGGAAAGCGCCACGAGCAGCGCCGGAACGAGCCGGGCCGCGAAACCCGACAGCGTGCGAAAGCGCATTTCCGCATCATAGGTACGTTCAAGCTCCGCCGCGCGGGCCAGATCAACTTGGCGGGCGGCTTCGGTTTTTTCGGTCACGTATTCGGTCTCAGCGAATCAGGCCAGCTTCGCGATAAAAGCGCTCTGCCCCGGGATGAAAAGGCACCACGCCACGCCCGCTGATCGACTCGCGCAGCACAATTTCCTTGCCCTTGGCATGGCCGCGATCCATCAATCCGCGGCTGACATCAGACCAAAGTGATTTGGTGATGTTATAGACAAGTTGTTCGGGTACGCTATCGCGCACCAGCCACAGCGCGCCGACCGTGAGTGTGGGTGTATCGCCTTCCAAGCCTTCATAGGCATTGGCGGGGATGACACCAAAGCTATAGAAGGGCGCGCGTTCAATCACACGCTGGCCTTGCTCACGCGGGATGGGCAGCATACGGCAGCCGGTGCGGCTGCAGAATTCAGTGATGGAGGAAGCCGGGTAGCCGGTGACTGTCAGTGCCGCATCCATATTGCGGTCCTGCATGCGTTCTACACCCTGCTGTTGGCTGAGATATTCCGCCGTATATTCGCGGCCAGCGCGCAGCCCATGTGCTTCCAGAATCAATTCAGAACCGATACGCGCGCCAGAAGCCTGCAGGCCGATCGCAATACGCTTGCCGCGCAAATCCTCAAAGCTGCGAATGCTGCTATCCTTGCGCACGGTGGCGTGGATGTGTTCCGGAAAAAGGTGGGCCATAAAGCGCACGCGGTCGGTCTTGGCGCGGCCTTCAAATAAGCCTGTGCCGGTAAAGCCCCAATGTGAAATATCGGATTGCACAAAGCCGCTTTCGGCATTGCCCGATTGGATCAGATTGATGTTTTGCAGACTGCCTTGCGTGGCTTGCGCCACCGCGACCAGCCCCGGCACGCCGGCCGTGCCGCCGCCTTCGCCGCAGGGCGCACCAGGGGGGCAGGAAATCGCATTCGCAAGCACACCGCCCACCGGATAATACGTGCCGCCGGCGCTGCCCGTGCCGATGCGGAAGAATTGCGGCGCCTGGGCCTGTGCAAAGCCTGGCAAGGCCAGGCCAAAAACAGCCGCGGCGGCAAGAAGATGTTTGCGTTTCAGCATGGAAGCCTCCCGTTGCGTATCAAAACCGTGGGGATGCTAGTCGGCTCAGCAGCGCGCGTAAACCAAGCGCGATCAGGCTGCGGCCATGCCTCGGCGCCAGCGCAGCAGCAGGAACAGGATCAGCGCGAATTGCACAAGGTTGAAGCCAATGCCTGCCCACCAGGCGGCCGCGTAGAAGCCGAGCCAATCATAGATGTATCCCGCAAGCCAGGCGCCCGCCGCCATGCCGGACAGGCTCAAGAACAACAATGTCGGCACACGCCAATGGGCCTCGGCTGCTGGGAATAGCGCGCGGAGCGTCAGCACATAAGCGGGAATGATTCCGCTGAAGCCAAGCCCATAAGCGGCGGCGACAAAGAACAGCCCGGCCTCATCCTGCGTGGCCAGGAAGCCGAGCATACCCAGGATTTGTGCCAGCGACCCGAAGACCACGGTCCATAGCCCGCCAATCTTATCCGAAAGCCAGCCCCAGAATTGCCGCGCCATGAAGGCGGCGAAAGTCAGCACGGAAAGCATCAGCGCGCCACGCGATGCCGTAATGCCAAGATCACCACAGAACGCAACCAGATGCGCCGCCGGCATGGCCATGGGTATGCAACATAGGAAGGAACAGAAAGCGAGCAGGAAAAAGGCCAGATTGCCATTCATGCCAAGCACGCGCGCACCTGCCTGCATTTTCTCGGCGAAATTCCCGGTGGTGGGTTGTGCCGGCGGCGGGCGCAGCACCAAAGCGGCCAAGGGTACCGCAATGGCGGCCACCAATATCCCATAGCCGAACATGGTGCGCTGCCAGCCAAAGGTTGCGATGGCACGCTCAAAAATCGGTGGCCACAAGAAGCCCGCGACATATTGCCCGGAAGCGACGAGTGCGAGTGCCGTACCTCGGCGCCGGTCAAACCAAAGCGAAACATAGGCAAGCATCGGCGGGAACAACGCACCATTGCCAAACAGCCCAACGCCAAGCCCAAGCCCAACCAGTAGCGCCCAGCTTTCCCCGAAGGACGCCAGCATCAACCCAAGCGCCACGGCGATGCCGCCAATCATCGCGACCAGCCTTTGGCCGAAGCGCGCCACCATGACGCCGCAGACCATGCCGCCAATGGCCGTGCCGAAATAGGCGAGTGAATTGGCAAGCGATGGCAAGGAACGCCCGCTACCAAAATCCTCAGCGATTTGCACCAGGCCGACGACCACGATGATGGGTCCGCCAGCCGCGAGCGAGAGCATCGTCACCGCCGTCATGGCGACAATCCAGGAATAGCGCGTCTCAATACTGCCTTGATCCGGTCCGGCCACGCGCTGTTTCCCTATTAATTCTGCCCGTACACTCCCCGAGGCAGCGCCGCGCCGCAAGCCCCGCATTGCAGAAGGCCCAGGCCTTGTGCTGGGATTACGTAAGGAGGCTGCCATGCTGATGATGCTCGCCCTACTTGCTCTTGGTCCCTGCCTTGATGCGCCGGTGATTTCGGCGCCTCAGCAAAGCGAAAACCCAGCACCACCGCGGCCGGACCAGACTTTTCCACGCCCACCGCGCAGCTGCACCCCGCCAGCGCCACCCACAAGCTGATGGCGCGCCCCATTGTGATCCTGACCGGCGCGGGGATTTCTCGCGAATCCGGGCTTGCCACTTTTCGTGACGCCGATGGCATCTGGGCGCGCCACAGGATTGAGGATGTGGCAACGCCGCAAGCCTTCACGCGCAACCCTGATCTGGTGCAGGGTTTCTACAATGCGCGCCGCGCGCAGCTGCGTGATCCCACCATTCAGCCAAACGCAGCACATATCGCGCTGGCACGATTGGAAGCCAACTGGCCGGCGCCGGTGACGCTTGTGACGCAGAACATAGATGGCCTGCATCGGCGCGCCGGGTCACGCAATGTCATTGCCATGCATGGCGAGTTGCTGAAGGCGCGCTGCCTTGCTTGTGGCGGCGTCAGCGAGTGGGATCAGGATATCACAGTGCATGCCGCCTGCCCGGCGTGTGGCGCGACGGGGCGGCTACGGCCGCATGTGGTCTGGTTCGGCGAAATCCCGCTGGAGATGGACCGCATCGAAGCCGCGCTGAATGAATGCGGCATGTTTGTTGCCCTCGGCACCTCGGGCCAGGTCTATCCCGCTGCCGGCTTTGTGCGGGCGGTGCGCGCGCGGGCGCGTTGCGTTGAATTGAATCTGGAGGAAACCGAAGGCACCGGACTGTTCCATGAAGCGCATCACGGCCCAGCGACTGAGATTGTGCCGGCATTCGTGGAACGCATGCTCACTTCATGCGGCTGATTCTGGCATTGTCATTGCTGTGCCTGGCCGGCCCAGCTTTGGCGCAAGTGGCGGGCATGAACCCAGGGCCCGATCCGCGCCTGCCCGTGCCGGCGGCGTATCCGCCCTGGCATGCGGTTGCGCTGATTGAGGCGGAAGGAGCGGGGCTTTGCACCGGTGCCATGGTGGCGCCTGCCATGGTGCTGACCGCGGCGCATTGCCTAAAGGATGAAGCTGGAACCGCCTTACTGCCGCCTGCGCGTGTTCGCGTGACGTTGGCGGGGCTGGAGGCGCGCGGTATGGCGCTGCGCGTGGGCGCAGGCTTTGATCCGGTGCGGGAGGCACCCTGGGCTTCGGATTGGGCGCTGGTTTCGTTGAGCGCGCCGATTGGCGCTGGCCGCGTGCTACCCCTGCTGCGCGAAACGCCGCCGGCCGGCAGTATCCTGGCCCTGCCAGGCTTTCAGCGTGATGCGCCAGGCGCCCTGCTGGTGGACCCGGCCTGTCGCTATTTGGGCCTTCGCCGGATTGAAGGGGAAGGCGTGATGCTGGCGCATGATTGCGCCGGCACAACGGGGTCTTCCGGTGGGCCGTTACTGCTGCGCGGCGCCGATGGCCGCTATGTGATCATTGGGGTGCAGAGCAAGGGTATTCTGGGCCGCGCTGGTGGACTTGCCGTGCCGGCTTTGGTTATTCCTGTGCCTTAACGCAGCGCCCCCACCGGCTTTGGCGATGCGCCGGCGGCATCGCCGGCCTGGCCGGTGATGCCGGCATTATGCACATCCGCGCTGCCGGCGCTGGGAATGCGAGGGCAAGTGCCGGGGAGGGTGGCGACCCTGCCGGGGGAGGGTGGCGTCTTGCGTGGTAGATCGCCCTGATAAAGCAATAAGATCGGGAAATCGGGCCTGCAACGCGCGGCAACAGCCGTCGCTGTCCCAGCAACGGCCGATGGGACGAAAGTTCAAGACCCAGGGGGTAATTAGGGGGAGAACCGAAGCGCCACGACGTTTCCATTTCGGCATAACAAACTTGACAGATAAAGTAGACTTAATTAATGGATCAGTAGAGGAGAGTTTTCGTGCAGCTAACAAAAGATCCCATCCCTTATGCGGAATTCATTTTGCGTTATCTGATGCAGCACCCCTCGCCAGAAGCGCCCGAGAAGGCCATCGCCGAGACCGAGGAGGCATTGGATGGGGACCGGTGGTTCTGGGCAGATGATAACGCTAAAATCCTAGAGTTCTTGGCGGTCCCGCAGTTATGGAGCCGTTACCCGAAGCAATGCGGGGATATCCTTCGTTTTATTGACAAACTTTGCTACGGTCCCTTTATATTACGTCGGATCGGTCATGCGCGCTTGGACCAGATTGCCGATGATGCTTCTGGGGCAGCCCGTTTCGTCCACACCTTCATGCACCTTAGTTCCGATCTGGCGCGGGGTGTCGTGAATGTTGGCATGCGCTTCCACGATATCCGGACCGCACGCAATCTTATTTTCACGGGCAATGCCATCGAATTCACTTATGGAGAGCGCCGGCACAAGTTGTCGGTCGAGGAATCAATCATTGACCACAGCATTGTGCGTAACGGACCGGAACTTTTTCTGAAACACACCAGCGAGATCAAGGTTTCGACCGCCGCTGGGGAAAAGCGCCTTGGCTTGCTTGACTATGTTTATACCATTGACGCCAGAACCATGTTTGTGAATGTGGCAGCCGAGTTGCGGCTTGAAGATGAAGACGTTTCAGATGTTGTCCTAACCATCGCAAATAGTGACTTGAGCCATGGTGAGAATGACGTTTTTTATACTTCTGCGCAGTTCAGGAGTGCCGCTGAAACTGTGGTGGTTGATTGCAAGGATGAGCACGTTAATCACCCGGCGAAGGGGGTTTCCTACTGGTCGTTGATCCAGGGCGGCTATATGCGCGGCTTCTCCCTGGCTGCGCATGTCATCCCATCGGAACCCGACCGGCTTTCCAGCATTGAGTTGACGGCCGGCAAGGACGGCAGGTGGCGGTCAGCAGCTTCTTGCTATAGTTGGCCGGGCAAGGGGCATGGCAAGACCCTGCGTGTTTCCGAAACGCGCGTCATCACTTCGGGCGGGTTCTATGAATTGGCGGCAGAATATGAGGATATGTTCAAGCACTTCTTGAGCATCCCCAAGGACCACCCAATCGATTTTTCAATCTCCTATGATTATGGCGCAGAAATCAATTGCTTCGCCCGCGCCTTCCGTACCTTGTCCACTATTTCCGACATTGAGGACCAGGCTGAATTGCGCCAGTTGGCGCATGATCTTTTCGATCGGTATTTCGATTATTTCGACAATATCCTCATGCGCGCCCAGGAAAGCGACCCGGCTGCGATTTTTTCAAGGCCGCTCGCTTTTGCGGCCTATGGCCTTGTGGATATGTATTTCGTGACGTCCGACGAAAAGTATCGGCAGAGTCTGCGCCGGGTTGTGGATTTGCTGTTGGCGTTTGAACGTCCCTTTTTGGGTGATGAAGGCAAAATCGAATCAGCCTTCCTGATGGGATTGGTGCAGACCGCCCTACCATTTGTGGATTGCCACAGCGCTATTCTTCTGGCGCTGGCGCGCGCCTTGCCCGTATTGGAAGACTCAGCCCTGATCACGCGCCTGGACCGTGGGATCGAAGCCTATCGCATTGAGACAATGGGCATAGAGCTTGGCGATATCCGCAAACAGGATCTGTTATACGTTGGATTCCCGCCGGGTGGGCACCAGCGTGGCGCCAATGCCTATTGGAATTTCTGTGCTGGCATTACGCTGCGCCTTTTCAAATATTTGTCTCAATCACAGCATCAGGCCACGAAAGAGATATTTGACCGCCATAAGTTCCGTATCGCATTTCAGCGGGCCTTACTGGAGATACAGATATGGCGCAGCTTAAGAGACAGGGGCGGCGCGCTGGAAATCAAGACCGCGATACTATCCGCGGAGGGAAATTCGGAAACGCAGCCCTGGGCGGCGCTTGGCCTGGTTGAGGATTCTGGCGATTTACCGCCACTGGACTGGCGC
>CAMCEP010000022.1 GCA_945873675.1 Asaia bogorensis | reverse complement strand
AACGCCAGGCCAATGGCAAATAGCACAGAGGAGGTGAGCAGGAGTGGACGACCACCATGCATATCCACCATGCGTCCCGCCATCGGTGCGAGCGCGCCGGCAATCAGCAGTGCCGCGGAAAGGCCAGCGAAAATGGCCCAACTAGGCAGGGCAAGATCGCGCGCCATCGGCACTGCCAGAATGGCCGGCAGATAGAAGCTTGAGGCATAGCCGAGCGTTTGGCCTATCCCCAAGGCCACGACCACGCGTCGAGTTTTGGGGGCAGTGATCCCGGTTTGAATGTTGCTCATGCCATCAAGCCGGACATGACTGCGTGCTTGCTGCTCCATGGCGCTTTGGTGCAGGGCTGTGGCGTTTTTAAGATGCTGCGCGAGCAAGGCGCTGGCGCTCGGGTCATGTTTGGGTGAATGGAACTGCTCCAGAACTTAGTTCAGATGAACGCATGATGCACATGGACGGAAAACAATGCGCTGACCAGTACGATGCCCAGGATAAGACTGAAGATCGTGGATAAGGGTGACGGCGCCTTCAACGCTTTCATCAAACTGCAATATTACCGCCACGCATCCTTCATCACTAACAGATACGCGAAACGCCGAAGCATAAGGAATTTGCAATGAGGCGTCTTTTCCAATTGGCTGCCATGATGGTCGGGATCTGCGGGGCTGCAATGGCTCAAACGCCCGCCGCAAGCCAGGATTGGCGCCAGCAATTCCGCCAGATTACTTTCGGCGTAGCTTCCGGCGAGAACCAGCAGGAAGGCAATGTGCGCTGGGCACCCATGGCGCCTTATTTGCAGCGTTGCCTTGGCATTGAGCGGGTTACCATCCGTGTCAGCAATGACTATTCCGCGATGATCGAAGCCATGGTTCAAGGCGATGTTCACCTTGCCTGGTATGGGCCTGCGCAATATGCGATCGTTTGGGACCTGACCCGCGGCGATGTTGTGCCAGTGGCGGTAGATGTCTCTCCGCAAGGGGATATGGGGTATAAGTGGAACATCATCGTCCGCGCTGATAGCCCGATCCGCACGCTGGAAGATTTGCGCGGCAAGTCACTCGGCTGGCCCACGCCAACCTCGACATCAGGCTATGTGCTGCCCATGCAATTCTTCCGCGAACGCGGCTGGGTTGATGAACGTGGCCAGAGCAATTTCTTTGGCCGCCTGGTCCAGACCGGTTCACATGACAATGGCATGGTTTCCGTGGCTCAGGGCCGTTTGGATGCGACCACGGGCTGGTATTATTCGCCGCAATCAGGTGGGCATATTCGTGCGGCCGGTGCCGGTACCATCAAGCTTGAGGATATCCGCTTCATCCATGAAAGCGCGAGCATCCCGAACGCACCCTTCACCACGCGCCTGAGCTATCCCGCGCCGATGCGTGCGAAAATGAGCGAATGCCTCATCAATATGCGTTGGAACGATCCGCAGGCTTGGGAAACCGTGAGCCGCAACGTCTTCGGCGGCTTTGGGCTTGTTTCACATGAAGCTTATGAACCTTTCATCGCACTGCGCCAGGCCGAACGTCGCCGGCGCTGATCCAGTGCTTGAACTGCGCGGGCTGACGCGTCGATTTGGTAGCTTCACCGCCGTGGACAAGGTGTCCCTGGCGGTGCGTGATGGTGAAATGGTCGCGGTACTTGGACGATCAGGCGCAGGCAAATCTACGCTGCTGAACATGATCAATCGCCTAGTGGACCCAAGCGAGGGCGAGATCCTGTATCAGGGGCGCGATATCGCCAAGCTCAGCGGCGCCGAATTGCTCGCCTGGCGCCGCCAAAGCGCAATGATTTTCCAGCGCTTCAATCTGGTTGGCAGGCTTTCGGTGCTGACGAATGTGCTGACTGGACGCTTGAACCATAAGCCACGCTTGCCGAAGCTGTTTGGTTTTTTCTCCGATGCAGAACGCAATCTTGCGCTTGATGCCTTGGCGGCGCTTGGCATGGATGAACAGGCGCTCAAGCGCGCGGATCAGCTTTCGGGTGGCCAGCAGCAGCGCGTGGCTATTTCTCGTGCGCTGGTGCAGGAACCACGTCTGATCCTGGCTGATGAACCGGTGGCAAGCCTTGATCCCGTGAACTCCCAAGCTGTGATGGAAGCGCTGCGCCGCATTAATCGCGAACACGGCATCACGGTATTATGCAATTTACATTCGGTGCCGCTTGCCCGCGCCTGGTGCGATCGCGTGATTGCTCTTTCTGCGGGGCGCGTTGTCTATGATGGTTCAATTGCTGGCTTGAATGACGCTATGCTGCAGAACATTTATGGCAGCGGCGCCGACCTGACTGAAGCGCATTGAACATGGCGCATGCAGTACCTCATTCTGCGGCGCGGACCCGCTTTGCTGAAGCTTGGGCAAAGCATAAGCGCGCAAGACGCCAGCAATGGCTGTTTGGTATTGCCATACTGATTGTACTGACCGCCATTTCAGCCTGGCTTGGAGAGGTTAGTCTGAAGTTGCTGTGGGAGAGGTTGCCGCGTTTTGGGTCCTATTTCGGGCGCATGGTGCCGGAACTGGCCTGGGCAACATTGTGGGATGATCTTGCCTATTGGTATTGGAATGGCTGGCATTGGCTTGCTTCACTTTGGCAAACGCTGCTGATCGCGCTTTATGCGACCATGTTTGGCGTGGTGCTTGCTTATGTTTTCTCATTTCTTGCCGCACGTAACCTAAGCCCGGCGCCCTGGGTTGCTGTGGCAGCGCGCCGTACCTTGGAGGTTGCGCGCACGGTGCCGGAGTTGGTCTTCGCCGTACTATTTGTCTTTGCCTTCGGTATCGGCCCGCTTGCCGGTGTGCTCGCGATTGGGCTGCATTCCTTCGGTGCCTTGGGCAAGTTATTCGGCGACGTCGCGGAGAACATTGACCCAGAACCCTTGCGCGGCGTGCGCGCCACAGGTGCCAGTTGGGCGCAGACCATGGTCTATGGGGCCACGCCGCAATTGGCGCCGGATTACCTTTCCTATGGGCTGCTGCGCCTTGAAATCAATGTACGCGCCGCTTCGATTCTTGGTTTTGTTGGTGCCGGCGGCATTGGGCAGGATCTCTATCGTGCCATCAAGAATTTCGACCATACAGATATCTCTGCCATAGCCCTGATGCTAATCGCCGCGGTGATGCTGATTGATGCGATTTGCGGTTGGCTGCGCGGGCGTGTCATTGGCCAGGAAAGCTTGCGCGCGTTATGAGTAGTGTTCATCGCAAAAGCTGGCGCGATCGATGCCCAGATGCTTTTCCGCCACGCGGCCTTGCGTTGTGGCGCCGTGCCGTGGCGATCCTTCTGGGTCTTGGGCTTTTTCTTTGGGGCCTCCATGCCTTGGAAGTAACACCCATGCGCTTGATTGATGGTATTGGGCAGCTCGGTAAGGTTTTCATGCTGATGATGCCGCCAGCGGTCACTGAGCATGTGTGGGAATACATCCGCGCTATTGGCGAAACCTTGGCGATGGCGTTTCTTGGTACGCTTGTCGCATCGGTGATAGCCATTCCCCTGGCCATGATGGGCGCTCGGAATATCATGCCTTTAGGGCCGGTGCGCTTTCTGGTCCGCCGTTCCAGCGATGTGGTGCGCGGGATAGACAGCCTAGTCTGGGCAATTTTTTTCGTGAGCGTGGTCGGTCTTGGGCCTTTCGCCGGCATCCTTGCCATCGCCGTGAATGATATCGGCGTGCTCACCAAATTATATGCTGAAGCGATGGAGAACACTGATCGCGAACAGGTGAAGGGGGTGCGCGCCACCGGCGCAGATAGCGCGCAAACCATCGGCTTCGGCGTGCTGCCGCAAGTGATGCCGGTATTCCTTGGCAATAGCCTATATTTTCTCGAATCCAATTTGCGATCTGCCACCATTCTTGGCGTTGTTGGCGCAGGCGGCATAGGTTTCTTCCTGATGGACCGCATGATGATCAACGCCTGGCGAGAGGTAGCGCTGATTGTGATCATGGTTCTGATCACGGTTGCATGTATTGATGCGCTATCACGCCTGCTGCGCGCGCGTTTGATAGGTTCATCCAAGGGGTAAGCGAAAGGGTCGCGTTAGATCGGGGCTTGGACCAAACGCCGAACTCCGATGACGCGCGGATGCTTACGGACGCAAAGCCGGCCTGCGCGCCGCAGCGCGGTCCGCGAACCGGGAGGCGATTGGCCATTACAGTCGCGCGCTTGATGCGCTGCGCCGGCTGCCGGAGGGACCGGATCGCGCCGCGGCAGAAGCGGATCTCAACATTGAAATCCGTAACGCCCTATTCATTATGGGAGAGCATGCGCGATACCGTCGCGCCTGGAAGAGGCCGCCAGGATTGCCGAGGGGGTCGGCGACAAGCCACGCCAGATGCGTGCCGGATTGCTGCTCTCGGGCTGGTACTGGCAGAGCGCCCAGCATCGGCTTGCCGCAGCAGCTGCCGATAGCGCGATGGCGATCGCTTCAGCCGGCGAAGCCGATCTGACCAAGGCGCTTGGCCTTTATCGACGCGGCATCATCCTTCAGGCGGTCGGCGCCTATCGGGAGGCAGTGAAAGTCCTGCGCGAGGCCATTGCGCTGCTGGATCGGCGCGGTGAACCGGATGCCTTTGCCTTTGGCGGCTATCCCTTCGTGTTTTGCCATTCCTTCGTTGCCTCGTCACTTGCCAAACTTGGCAAGGATGACATCGCCGAGGAGCTTGGCATGCGGCCGGAGGTAGAGCTGGTGGCCGCAGGGCTTGCGAGGATTAAAGGGCGCGCGCGGCGCATGGGATGATTTCGTCCGGGTTTGTAGGCGGCTGCTGCATTTGAGTTACGCTGCCATCGCCCCCCATTAATCCAATGACGCATAGTGGCGCGCGCCCAATTCAGCGCATGAGACCTACCCAATCGCTGTGCCGTGCGTCGGCTACTGAGCTAGTTCATCAATTCCAGAGTTACGCATTCCATTGTCTCGGAGAACCATCTAGGGGCGTCTCAATGAAAAGGGCCTTACTCACTACGCCGGATTGCGCGCACACGCCCACACGCGCGCCACGCGGCGAAGCTTTGCTTGATTCTCAGCATCAGTGCATGCGGCAAACTACCGTAAACGAAGCCATCATTGGCGTTCTCTGGACGGCGCAGATCCGGGCCAGGCCAGACAAAGATGTTCACCTCAGTCACGATCACCCAACAGGGTCCATTCTGTAGTCCAAGCCTATCGCGTGTCGCCGCCGGTATCTCAACACCGGCAGCAGCGTCAGTCGGGGGCGAGGAGGTGATCGGGAAAACCACAACTTCGTCACGACCATCATCCCCGCGCAGCAGCGCAACAATAGCGGCAGGACGATCCTTGGTACCTTCCTCGCGCCCGGCCCCACTCTCATGGCTCCAGAGATAGGCATAACGGATGACATCGCCGACAGCCGGAAGCACCGGTCTAGCGGACTTCATGATCGTAGCGCGTGCTTTCCTCTGACGGTTCAGCCTGAAGGATAGCGTCGGCGAGCTCCTGCGGCATGTCTTCACTCCGCATCACCTGGCGGTCCCGCCGCTTTAGGCGCTCATATTCCTCAATGGAGATCATGACCGTCCGTGGCCGGCCATTACGAGTGATAGCGACAGGTTGGACCAAGGCCTTGTCCTGGTAGAGGCCGAAATTTCGTTGGGCTTCTGCAGCGGCAACTTTGAGCATGGGCTCGGACATGGGAAGACCTCCGTAAATTGCATAAGATACATAACCCATGCTGCGCCCGATTTCTATGGTTGTTTGTGGTCAACTGAGGTGGCCTCGGTATGACGCTTAAAGCCAAAGCCAAACTGGCGCCCAAGGGCCCCTCCCCCCAGAGAGTTTCGCCTTTTTTGACGCCACTGCTGCTCCAGTTGCCACCTAGCCGAACCAGGTTAGTACCCCAGGCAACCACCCAAAGCCCAATGAAAACAAAGCTTTTTCTGGCAGACTTGAGGGTGCTCAAGCGGAACATTCCCGCGTTTTCTCTCCGAATCCGCGAATTTTCTCCAAAGGTTGAAGATAGGCCGATTTTTCCAGCAAGGTTTAACGCTCTGATCTGAAAAGGTTTTAACTATGCTGCGGCGCAGCGCGGTTGGTAAATGGATCGGTGGAGCGGTGGAGCGGTGGGGCGGTGGGGCGGTGGGGGCTGAAATCAGAAAGTTGATCGGGGACTACAAGGTTTGGGTTGCGCTCCCCGCCAGAGCCCTCAAATATCGCAGATCGCCGCTTTTGCTCTCAATCCAGCACAAGCCCACTCGCCTGCCCCAACTCGCGCCATTGCGGCACTTCCTGGCGCAGCCGTTCGGCGAGCGGCCCAGGGCCATCAAGCCTTAGCGTCGCTCCTATTGCCGCCAGCCTTTCCTGCAATTGCGAACCCTGCCTGAGCGGCGCCATGCCCGCGATAAGGCGCTCCACCACCGCGTCCGACATCGCGCGCGGGCCGAGCATCGCGTACCAGATGGAAGCCTCATAGCCCGGCACCAAGCCGGCAATCGGTGACACGCCAGGCAGCATCGGCAGCGGGGCGGTGGAGGTCACACCAAGCGCGCGCACGCGACCGCCACTGATATGCTGCATCCCCTCATTCGTGCTGGTGATCATCATATCAATGTCACCCGCCAAAAGCGCCGTGGTGGCCGGGCTGCTGCCGCGAAACGGCACATGCAGCAATTCAATGCCGGCACGATGTGCGAAAAGCGCACTCGCCAAATGCGTCGTGGCGCCAACGCCAGAGGTGCCGTAGCTGACTCGGCCGGGATTGCTTTTCGCATAGCTCAGCAGCGCCGCGAGGTCCGTGAACGGGCTTTCCTGCCTCACCACAAGCACCAGTGAGGAATCAAGCACCAGCGTGATCGGCTTCAAATCCTGGAAGGGATCAAAAATTGGGTTGCGGACAAGCGCCGGGTGGATCGCGACTGCGCCGGTCGTCAGCATCATGAAATGCGGATCATTGGCCGCGACCACGGCCTGAGTGCCCACGGCCCCGCCAGCGCCGCCGCGGTTTTCCACGATGACAGGTCGGCCAAGCGCTTCCGTAAGCTGCTCGGCGATGGCGCGGGCGGGCAGGTCAAGCGGGCTGCCCGCGGCAAAGGGCACCATGATGCGCACCGGACGGCTCGGCCAGGTTTCCGCGTGCGCAGCGCGCGCGGCGAAGGCCGAGGCAACACCGCTTGCCAGAACCGCGCGACGGCCGATGGCTGCGCCATTGAGTGCTTCAGGTAGTGCCATGCCCATTCCCCCGACCTTGGTGATTTTGGGGAAAGGCTATCGGCCACAGCCTATCCGATCAAGCGATGCCCAGCGCTTCAGGCGTGGCCCTTAACCTCCACCGTCGCCAAGTTGCCCCATTGGGCGGAAGAACCGCCAACACCCAAAATCCATCCCTCCACCTGCGCGATGGCTTTTTCCTGTGGCGCCAGGTCTGGTTGCAGGAAGCCTGCAAGGCTGCCATCCCGATTGGCCTGGGAAAGCCAGGCGGCGATGGAGAAGGCATCATGCTGATCGCCGGTGCGGTCGGCGCGGAGGTAGGCGTGGCTCCAGAGCGCGGGATAGACCTCGGCAATGGCGGATTTACCCTGCGGAATCTCCCACCCGTCAAAGGGCCAGAAATGTACGCGCGGGCCGAGTTGCTGGCGGATGAAGCGCAGCCAGGGGATGCCCGCATGGGTGGATTTGGCGACGGTACCCTGCACATCAAAATGAAAGACGGATTTCGCGGCGCCGGCGCGTTCTTCGGTCAGCCTCCGCCAACGGGCATTGCCCATGCGCTTGGCGCCATTGCCCGCCGAGCCATCGCGCACAAAATCCACATAGGTGTGATCATTATCCGTTGGCCAGTGGCGCTGGAATTCATTAAGAAACCGATGCCATTCAGGCAGCAGCCCATGGATTTCAAAATACCGCAGCGGGAAGGAAAAGCCGTAATCTATGCCGACCAGCGTGGGTGGCCTATCGCGGAGCATTTCCACCAACCAGGCGGCGATGCCCTTTCGGGTCCAGTATTTGCGCGGGCTGGGTGGCGGGGGCACTTCGACCGGCGTCGCGTTGCCTTCGGCGAGGTAAACGCGCAGCCCCCTCAGGCTCGCGGTGGGCGTTTCCGCGCCTGAGTAATCTATGCCGATAGTGCGGGTGAAGGCGGGCATGGCCGATCAATCATTTTTTGTAATGATATTCTGATGGTAGCTGCAAAAGGCGCCGTCACCGTCGCGATAGACCTCGAGTGATAGGATAGAATGACACACAGCGCATTTTCGTACCTCCAGACTGAATTCGCAGCCCGGATTTAGGCATTGATCCTCGGAAGTTACGTAAGTTCTCCGCGAACACTCGGGGCAGTCATCCAGTGGCGGCTCACCCCGTCCTTGATTGCCATATAGGGCTCCCACTGAAAATGCGCATCCAGCGGTTCTTTGACTACATCTTAGCAATCCGATTCCTCGCTATAATGCGAGCAACTTAGTTTAAGCTGTATGGCTTTCGTTGCGTCTCCATTATTGTTGTGGCGTAAGCAAACCGCACAAGTTTGGCAGCAAAATATCCAAATGACCTCTTCAAAAATTCTCGCTATCCCAGGAATTCTTTTCAAAGCTACTGATAGAAGCGTGCTTTTCATTGTCGTACAATGTGGCAAGCGTGAGTAGGTCACTTCAAGTCTCTTGCCCCACCACGGTTGCCGGTTCCAGCTTAAGGCCAACGACAATTAAATCACGAATGATGGGCCTGGCTTCTGCGATCGCCTCTTTAATGAGGGAAGGCCGCTGTTCTGTTTGTAGATGCTCGATGTCATTTCTAATCTCAGCCAACCGCCCTAGATTTGAAAGATCAACAGCAATGCACCTCTATGCAAAGCGTTCTTCGATCTTTTCGCGACCGATGGTTCTCTTGCCTTCACCAATACTAATTACGGTTCCGTCCGCGCCTTTTACCTCCCTCATCTTTAGGAAATTCAGGACAACATTCGACCCTGATGGTGATAATTGGCGGAGCACTTCCTTAGCCAATAGCAGGACGCCAGCGTAGAGGTTGAAGGCCGTTTTGAAGCCGCGTGCGCCGATACACAAAGCAGCCAACAGGGCTGAATTGACCAAGCTCTACACCTCGGCGGCTGAGCCATACATCGGCACGGAATACGCGGACCAGAAAACCAAGCCGCGTGTCACGATTGAACAGCCCTGCGCGTGCCTCTGGGGCGTCACTGTGCCTGGACCATTCTGGACGGCGCTGGAAGGTGGCGCGCTGGGCGATGGGTCCATGGCGCGGTTTATGGTGTTCCTGACCGATGATGATTATCCGGCCCGCGATGGCGCACCCGCACCAATGGAACCGCCAGCCGACCTTGTCGCCGCCCTCACCGCTATCGTGCGCGGCGTGCCTGGCCGTAGCCATGGCGGCAACCTAGCGGAGCTCATCCCCCACATGTGAAGCGACGAAAAGCTCGGGTATTATATGACTAGCAGTATCCTGATTACATTGCACTTTTAGTAACTTTCCTACTCCGTTGAGTCGAGAAAATTCAATCGGCCTGCAAGCCGCCCTCACCCCAGCCAAACTAGCTTTCTTCAAACTATCATAAATCAGAAACGTCATTACCACAGTTTGTTTGCGAGTAGGGTTTCTTGAGTATTTGGGATTTTTTCGTGCAGGGCGTCTCAATCAAATCCATTTCGCGTCACTTTGGGTCAGTAAAAGCCCTTGATAACGTGTCGCTAGATGTGGCCGCAGGTGAGTTTGTGGCCCTGGTCGGGCCATCCGGCTGCGGCAAATCCACCCTCATGCGGATCGTCGCCGGCATTGAAACCGCCGATGCGGGTTCACTTTCCATTGGGTCACGAGACGTTAGTTCTCTACGCGCCGCCGAACGTAATGTCGCGATGGTTTTTCAGAATTACGCGCTTTATCCGCATCTGACCGTCAGTGAGAATATCGCCGTTCCTCTTGCGATGCGGCGCCTTTCTGCCCTGGAGCGCCTTCCCCTTTTTGGTCGCATGATGCCAGGCCTTTCGCAGAAGCGGGCGGCGATCGCCACTGATGTCCTTCAGGCTGCCCAGTCGCTTGGCCTGGATGCCTTATTAGACCGAAAGCCGGGGCAGCTTTCGGGGGGGCAGCGACAACGCGTTGCCTTGGCCCGGGCAATTGTTCGTCATCCCGATGCTTTTCTGATGGATGAGCCGCTTTCCAACCTGGATGCGGCGCTTCGTGTGCAAACACGTCGTGAGATTGTTGAGATTCATCGCCGCGTCGGCGCTGCGACACTCTACGTGACACATGATCAGTCAGAAGCCCTGACCATGGCGGACCGCGTCGCCGTCATGCAAGCTGGTCAGATTTTGCAGGTTTCCTCACCTGAGGCGATTTACCACGATCCGCAGGACATCCGCGTGGCAACCTTCATTGGTAGCCCGCGGATCAATTTAATCTCGGGTGAGGCGAATGCCGAAGGTCATGTCCATATCGCAGGCAAGCCAAGTGGGCTTTATGCGACGCCTGGGCCCATTACCATTGCCATTCGTCCGGAAAATCTTCGGATCGAATCCAACGGTATTCCTTGCGTGGCGGAAGGTATCGAATTTCTCGGTGAAAGCCTGCTGCTTCATGCGCGGCATAGCGCCGGTAATGAAGCCTTTATCATAAGGCTTCCGCCAGAATTGCCACGTCCGCATGATGGGGAAGTGATCCATCTTGCGTTTGAGGCTAAGCACGCTCTGCTGTTTGATCAAAATGGCAAGCGGTTGGCGCCAAGCAAACATTCTGCTCAGAACCAGGAACTGACCCTTGCCTGACGCAATGTCAGCGGCAGCGCCTGCATCATTTGAGGCAAGACCGCGCCGCCTTGCGCGAGGCGAAGCCCTGGTCGGCCTGTTGCTGAGCCTGCCGGCGGGTATCGCCTATTTCCTGATGCTCCTATTGCCCAGCTTGGCTACGATCCTTTTGGCGTTCACAGATTATGAATTGGGCGCACTCGAATGGGCCTGGATTGGCGCGGCAAATTTTGAAGAAATGCTGGAAGATCGTGGCTTTGCGATCGCCTTTCGCAATACAATCGTTTACGTCGGGTTCGTTACGCCGCTCTCAATTTTACTCGGCCTTGGTGCGGCACTTTTGATTGAAGCGGGCATTCGCGGGCGCGCCCTATTTCGTGCTGTCTTCTTCTTGCCAGTTGTTTCCTTGACTGTCGCCATGGCCGCCGCTTGGCAATATCTGCTGCATCCAACAATCGGGCCTTTGAATGCATTTTTGCGCCTTCTCGGTGTCGCTTCCCCTCCCTTCTGGCTTTCATCTTCAGATTGGGTGCTGCTCAGTCTCGGGGCCATCGGTACTTGGGAGAATATTGGCTACAATATGGTGCTCTTCCTGGCGGGTCTTAGCGCGATTCCGCGCGAACTTTATCATGCCGCTGAAGTTGATGGGACCAAAACCTGGCTTGATCGGTTTCGGCTCGTCACCTGGCCAATGCTTGGACCGACGACACTGTTTGTGCTGACCATTACGATGATCCGCAGCATTCGGGTTTTTGATACGGTTGCTGTTCTGACCCAAGGTGGTCCGAACAAGGCGAGTGAGGTCTTGCTACACACCATGTACAAAGAAGGCTTTACATTCCTACGCCTTGGGTATTCAGCGGCGATCACCCTGGTTTTTCTGATCATGGTTCTGGGGCTTGTCTGGCTGCAAACCAAAGCTCTGGATAAGCGGGTGCATTATGGCTAGGCGCTACTCGAGATCGCTTTGGGCAGATACGCCACGCCTGCTTGTGCTGGGCTTCCTCGCGCTCTTGCTGCTCATGCCCTATATCTGGATGATCTCCGCCAGCGTGAAGCCACTGGATGAGTTGTTTCGTGCCAGTCTTAATCTTTGGCCAGAACGCTTTCACGGCGTTGAGAATTACCGCCAGGTTTTTTCACAGATTCCGGTATTTGGATACCTCTGGAACGGTATTGTTGTTTGCGCTGGCATTCTTTTCTTCCAGTTGCTTTTCGCCGTTCCAGCCGCCTATGCGCTCGCGAAACTGAACTTCCCTGGCCGAGATCTGATCCTTGGCTTGGTTATGCTGGGACTACTGGTGCCGCCCCATGTGCCGGCGCTGCCCCTTTATGTGGCCTTCAGCAAGATGGGATTGTTGAACACCTATGCTGCGCTGATTCTTCCCTTCACCATTTCAGTCTTTGCAATCTTTCTGTTCCGTCAATTCTTCAAGGCGCTGCCTGATGAATTGGTGCATGCCGCGCGCCTGGATGGCATTGGTGAATTTGAGATTGTGTGGCGTGTCATCCTGCCAAATGCATGGCCTGCGGCAACAGCTTTTGCCATCTTCTCAGTAGTCGCACATTGGAATGATCTTTTTTGGCCGCTGATTGTGATTGAAGGGCAAGCTCGTGCCACCCCGGCGCTTGGTGTCTTGTATTTCCGTTCTGATGAGGCGGGCGATGATTTTGCCGCATTGATGGCGGCTGCCGTCATCATGACGCTGCCGCTAGTCCTGGCATTCCTTTTCGCACAACGCCGCTTCGTTGAGGGTATCGCCACAACCGGGCTGAAGGGATGAAGCCATCATGACGCCAAAACCGATCATTTTACGCAGAAGAAGCCTGGTGGGGATCGCATTTGGGGCGCTTGCTGCACCAGCGCTCCGCGCGCAACCAAACGTAGAAATCACCGTTCATTATTCTCAGCCACACGTCTTTCGTGAATCCAAGGAAGCCGTTGCAGCAGCCTTTTCGCGCCATGAACCCGGCATACGCATCAACTGGGTGACCACTCCAAATTACGATGAAGGAACACAGCTTATCTTGCGTCAGGCCGTAGCCGGCACTCAGGCGGATTTGACATATCAGGGCCTGAATAGGCTGCGCGTCCTTGCTGAACGCGGCATCTGTCAGGATCTAACGCCCTTCCTGAACCGCGAAGGTAATCCTGCCAATCAGGGATATAGTGAGACCATTCTCGGTCTTGGTAGAACCGCCGGCATGCAAGCGGGCCTTGCTTATGCTGTTTCGACAATGATCACCTATATGAACCTCGATGTTCTGCGCGATGTCGGCGTGGATGCCAGAACCTTTCCAACCAATTGGGATGGCGTGCTTGACCTCGCGGCTCGTATTGCACGGCTGCCGAATGCGCCCGATCCGCTCTATTATGATATCGGCGAATGGGCGTGGTCAGCGTTACTTTACGGTCATGGCGGCCAATACATGAGCGGCGATGAACGCCGCTTTATGATGGATACGCCACAAGGTCTGGCTGCCATGCGGCTTTATCAGCGTATTTTGCGCGAAGGGCGAATGCCGAATTTGAACACACCCGCGGCACAGCAGGCATTTGGCGCCGGGCGTATCGGTATCCGCTTCGGGTCAACCGCCTTTTTGCGCAATGTCATGCAATCAGTCGGGCAGAACTTTCCCCTTGCCACAGGGATCATGCCAGTCATTGATGCAGAGCGTGGCCGACTTCAGGTGGGTGGTTCAGCCGGCATGCTGCTCACGCGCGATCCCGTGAAGCAGGAAGCCGCGTGGAAATTCCTTCGATTTTCGACGAGCGCCGAAGGCACCGCGCTGATGGTTCAGAATACCGGCTACGTCCCCTGCAACCAGATGGCGGTAGATGACCCACGCTGGTTGGGTGAATTCTACCGGGCCAATCCACTATTCTCGGCAGCCATGCGCCAGCTTCCCATCACTGTCGCCTGGTATGCATTCCCAGGCACGAATGGTGTGCGCATCAGTCAAACTATATCCGATAATCTACAGCGTCTTGTTGAGGCACGTGCCACGCCTGAACAGGTAGTTCAAGACATGCAGCGCGAAGTCACGCGCCTGTTACCACGCGCTTCCTGACCCCCAAAACCAGAAGGACGTATCCCATGAAATCATTTACCCGTCGCACTGCCTTGGGCGTCACGGCCGGCTTGCTCGCCGCGCCGCAATTGCGCGCCCAGGGGAATGTGGAAATCACGGTGCATTATGCACAGCCGCAGATCTTCAAAGAAAGTTACGACGCGATTGCTGCGGAGTTTGCCAAGCGTGAACCGAATACTACGGTCCGCTTCATCACAACGCCGAATTATGAGGAAGGCAATCAGCTTATCCTGCGGCAAGCGGCCACCAATCAATTACCCGATCTTTCATACCAAGGCTTCAATCGGTTGAGGGTATTCGCCGAACGAGGCATTGCTCAAGATCTCGCGCCCCTTCTTGCGCGTGAGGGTGATCCAGCCGCCCATGGCTATACGCCCGGCATCCTTGCCCTTGGCCATTTTGGCGGCATGCAATCAGGGCTTGCCTATGCCGCATCCAACGCGATTTCTTACTATAACACCGAACTTCTGCGCCGCGTTGGCGCCAATCCTGCCCCGGAAGCTTTCCCGAAAACCTGGGATGAGGTGATTGCGCTTTCCGCACGCATCAAGGCGCTTGGCGATGGCACTGAAGGTATGTGGTTCCAATGGCCTGGCGATGACTGGATGTTTTCAGCGCTACTCTTTAGCCATGGCGCGCGCATGCTCACCCCGGATGAACGCGATGTCGGCTTTGCAGGTGCCGAAGGTCTCGCCAGCTTGCGCTTGCTCCGCCGGATGGTGACCGAAGGCGGGATGCCGCAACTGAATGGTACCACGGCGCTGCAAGCCTTTGCCGCTGGTAAGCTTGGCATGCGCTTTGGTTCAACCGCTTTCCTGCGGAATATGATGACTAGCGTCGGGCGGAATTTTGAACTGCAAACCGCTCTGCTGCCCGTTGTTGACCCTGTGAATGGCCGCTTGCCCACAGGTGGCGCCGCCGGGATGTTGACCGCACGCGACGCCGCAAAGCGCGAGGCAGCCTGGAAATTCCTGCGCTTTTCAACAAGCGCGGAAGGAACGACCTTGATGGTCAAGAATACCGGCTATGTCCCCACAAACCAGCTTGCCATTGATGATCCGCGTTATCTTTCGGAATTCTATCGCGAGAACCCCCTGTTCAAAACCGCCACAATGCAGGTGGGCCGTATGGTTCCCTGGTATGCTTTTCCCGGCACCAATAGCGTGCGGGTGACCGAAGTGATGGTGAATAATATGGCGCGCGTTGTCGAAGGGACTGCAACACCCGAAGTGGCCTTGGGCGATATGGCGAGTGAAGTTCGCCGCCTGCTACCGCGCCGGGGCTGAAACATGCACAGGATCCTACAGCTGACGGATGCGCATCTGTCGCCGCGGAATGAATTATTCCGCAGCAATCTTACCTTGATTCACGCGCTGGCAACGGCATCGCCCCCCGACCTTACCATAGCGAGCGGCGATCTATCGCTTGATGGCGCAGATCATGAGGCGGATATGGCTTTTGCCGCGGAAGAACTGGGCCGCTTCCCTGGCCCAATTCTGGCACTGCCTGGCAACCATGACACGGGTAGCCACCCCCACACCATGCCACGGCAGCCCTTTGACGCAACCCGACTGACAAGGTTTCAGCGGCATTTGGGTGCAGGGTATGGGCTGCATGATCTGCCCGGCTGGCGCATCATTGGCCTCAATTCCGAGGTTATGGGCACGGGACAACCGGAAGAAGAAGCCCAGTCGCGCTTCATCATTGAAGCCCTTGAAAGTGCGGATGCGCGGCGATTGGCGGTGTTTTTGCACAAACCTATCTTTGTGACGCATCCAGATGATCCAGTTTTTGATTACTGGTCTGTCCCCCCGCACGCGCGTGATACCTTGATGCCTGTCCTGGAGCACCCGGGGCTTCGCCTGGTCGCCTCTGGCCATTTGCATCTGCATCATGAATTCAAGCGTGACGCAGTCTCTTTCGTCTGGGCGCCTCCGCTTTCCTTTGTGGTTGAGGAGGAAGAGCAGCAAGGCCTACCTGGGGTGCGGCGCTGCGGTGCCCTGATGCACCATCTGCATGAGGATCATGTGGAGACGGTTTTGCTGGAACCAGATGGCATTGAAGTGCCCTATCTTGGCCCTATCCGCCACCTAACCTATCCACGCACCGGTTCCTGAGTTGTAATTGTGGCGCGCCTTGGCGCGTCACCCCATAGTAAATGACTAGAAATCCGGCTGACCGCTCTGGGGCCTTTGGCTTCGCGCCACGTTCGCCGCCACCATTCGGGAGAATTACATGACACGCGTGATTATGGTGGCCCTGGATGGGCTTCGCCCTGACATGGTGGATCCGATAGCGACCCCGCATTTGCATACACTTGGGGTGTTTGGCGCACGCTTTTCGCGCGCGCGAAGTGTATTCCCCTCTGAAACACGGGTTGCGACGCCATCGCTGATTACAGGTTGCCGCCCTGGGGGCCATGGCTTGGTCGCGAATACACTATTCGACGCATCAGTCGCACCCGATCGTTTGATCCGAACGAAGCTGGTAGAGGATGTCCTTACCCTGGCGGCTGGTGCGGAATCGCCTTTGCAACGCCCCAGCTTGGCGGAGCGCTTGGCACCGCATGGGTTGAGTTTCGCGCTCGTCAGCGCCGGCACGGCGGGGGCGGCGCGGCTGCTTCACCCGGCGGCTGAGCGGCTTGGCGCCTTTCGTTGGAATGTCGAGGATACAGAGGGCGAGACAGCGCAGCGCGTGGTTGAAGCGCTTGGCGAGACGCCAGGCGCCGCTGTGCCGAATATCGCGCGGGTCGAATTTGCGGGACGCGTACTAATTGATCATGTTCTGCCCCAAATCAAGCCGGATGTAGCACTGCTTTGGCTGTCAGAACCCGATGTTTCCTTCCATTGGGGCGGCTTGCGGGCGGAACATACGCAACGCGCGCTGAAATCAGCAGATGCGGTACTCGGGCGCATCATGGCGTGGCGCGATGCACAAGCGGATGCGAAAGAAGTTGCCATCATTGTTCTCTCTGACCATGGCCATGTGACTGGGCGGGGTAAGAAGTGCCTGCGGAGCGAATTGCAGCGCGCTGGCTTCCGCGCTGGGACTGGCATGGCACCGGATGTGGATATTGTGGTTGCGCCAGCAGCGGCGCCTGGCATGTGGCTGAGGGACCCTGCCCTTGCGTCACAGGTGGCCGATTTTCTTGCGACACAAGATTGGGCCGGCCCGTTATTGGCGCGCGATCCCACCATTCTCTCACCGGGCCGTGCGGTGCCGCTTGCGTTACTCGGCTCGGCGCATGCACGTAGCGCTGATCTGGTCGCGACATTCGCGGGTGAAGAAGGTTTGGATGAATGGGGCCTGCCAGGCACAGCCCCCTTCGATGCGCCCGATGTACCGGAAGGCGGCGGCATGCATGGCGGCCTGCATCGGGCGGAGCTTGCGACCGTTCTTGTTATGCAGGGCGGCCCATTCCGGCAGGGTGCTGTGATCCAAGAACCTGCTGACCTGACGGATATTGTGCCCACCATTCTGCACCTGCTAGGGATTGATACTGCAGGTATGGAAGGGCGGCCGTTGCGCGGCGCGTTGGATGCCATGGCAGACCTGCCACCCGCTGAGGAATTGCATGATCTACCTAGAGATTTCGTGCTGGAAGCCATGCGGGCACAAGATGGACGGCTCTATCCCAGCGCCATGCGCCGCCGTTAGGTCTAACGTTAAGCACTAAAGGCTGCGGTGAATTCTCTCACCGCAGCGTTGGGTCCAGCCCATCACGCAACCAATCACCAATCAGCGAAACCGAAAGCGTCGTCAGGACAATCACACTGGCGGGCGTGAGGAGAATCCAGGGCGCACGGGTAAGATATTCACGCCCATAGCCAACCATGGACCCAAGCGAGGTTTCCGGCGGCTGAACCCCAAGACCAAGGAAGGACAGGCCGGATTCGAGCAGGATCACTTCAGGAAAGGCCAGCGTCATCGAGACAATCAAGGTGGAAGCGATATTGGGAAGCACATGACGCCCGTAGATCCGCCATGGAGAGGCACCAAGCCCCCGCACCGCAGCCGCATAGCCTTGCGTGCCGGCAGCAAGCGCAAGCCCGCGCGCAATACGTGCATATCTTTCCCACGCATGCAGCCCCAGAAGGCAAACCAGCAACAGCAGCGAATTGCCGAAAAATGCCAGCACTGCCAAAGCCAAGATCAGGAAGGGAAGCGAGGCGGAAAAATCCACCAGTGCCAAAACGGCCTGCTCAACCATTCCACGGAAATGTGCGGCAAGAAAGCCAAGTGATGTCCCGACCGCGGCACCAATGATAGTTGCACCGAACGCGATCAAAAGGCTTGTACGG
>CAMCEP010000021.1 GCA_945873675.1 Asaia bogorensis | reverse complement strand
GCTTGACCCGCGCGTCCGGCTGGAGAGCAAAGGCACATGAGCGACGCTGTCATCCCCGCCAAAATCGCCGATAAGGTGGAAACGCCTTTTCGGCGCTTCGTGTCCGAATTCGCCGAAAGCAAGGTTGCACTGGGTGGGCTGGTGGTATTCATCATCATTGCCTTGCTCGCCATCTTCGCGCCCTGGATCACGCCACAAAACCCTTATGATTTGGCTGAACTTGACATCATGGATGGGCGTATGGAACCCGGCACGGTGGGTGGTGCGGGTTTCACCTTCCTGTTGGGCACGGATGATCAGGGGCGCGATATGCTCTCCGGCATCATCTACGGCTTGCGGATTTCGCTGACCGTTGGTGCGGGTTCCGCGCTGATTGCCTGCCTGATTGGCGCATCGCTTGGTTTGCTGGCCGCCTATGCCGGTGGGCGGACCGATAGCGTGATCATGCGTCTGGTGGATTTGCAGCTTTCCTTCCCGACCATTCTGGCCGCACTCATGATCCTGGCTTTCCTTGGCAAGGGCGTCATGAATGTGGTGATCGCGCTGGTGCTGGTGGAATGGGCCTATTACGCGCGCACAGTGCGTGGCACGGCGCTGGTGGAAAGACGGCGGGAATATATTGAAGCGGCGCAGTGCTTGGCCTTGCCGACGCATCGCGTGTTGTTTCGCCATTTGCTGCCCAATTGCCTGCCGCCTTTGATTGTGGTGGGCACCATGCAGGTGGCGCGCGCCATTGCGCTGGAAGCGACCCTTTCCTTTCTTGGTCTTGGTGTGCCCATCACGGAACCATCGCTCGGCCTGCTGATCGCCAATGGGTATGAATACATGCTTTCCGGCAAATACTGGATTTCCTTCTATCCCGGCATTGCGCTGCTGATTACGATTGTCTCCATCAATCTGGTTGGCGATCAATTGCGTGATGTGCTGAACCCGCGATTGAAGAAATAAGCACATGACGGCACCTACCCTCGAAGTTCGCGATCTGCAGACGCATTTCTTCACCCGCGCTGGCGTGGTGAAGGCGGTGGATGGCGTTTCTTTCTCCGTTGGCCGCGGCAAGGTGATGGGGCTGGTCGGTGAATCCGGTTCCGGCAAATCCGTCACGGGCTTTTCCATCATCGGCCTGGTTGATCCGCCCGGGCGCATTGCGGGCGGGTCCATCCTGTTTCAGGGGCGCGATCTGGCCAAACTATCCGAAGAAGAAATGCGCGATTTGCGGGGCAACCGCATCGCCATGATTTTCCAGGACCCGATGATGACGCTGAACCCGGTGCTGCGCATTGATACGCAGATGATCGAAACGGTTTTGGCGCATAAGAAGGTCTCGAAGGAAGAAGCCCGCCAGCGGGCACGCGATACGCTCGGTATGGTGGGCATTCCTTCCCCGGATGAAAGGCTGAAGGCGTATCCGCATCAGTTTTCGGGTGGCATGCGTCAACGTGTGGCTATTGCGATTGCGCTATTGCATGAACCGCAATTGATTGTTGCCGATGAACCGACCACCGCCTTGGATGTCACCATTCAGGGACAAATTTTGGCCGAGGTGCAGAAGCTTTGCGCCACCACCGGCACTTCCATGATCTGGATTACGCATGATCTTTCGGTGGTTGCCGGCCTCGCGGATGATATTGCGGTGATGTATGCCGGGCGCATTGTGGAAAAGGGCGCGGTCGGCGACGTGCTGGATAAGCCCTTGCATCCCTATACCCATGGGCTGATCGGGTCCGTCCCCAGCCGCAACAAGCGGGGTGAGGCGCTGCGTCAAATCCCTGGTATGACGCCTTCATTGTTGAATTTACCACAAGGCTGCGCCTTTCGCGCGCGATGCCCGCGTGCTTCCGAAGCTTGCTTGGCCGAACCCGTGCTGGCGGAAATCCTGCCAGGGCGCGAAGCGCGCTGCGTCCACCCCCATCTTGACGCGTCGGAGGCCGCATGAACGACGCACCGATGCTGGAACTGCGCGACATCACGCGCCGTTTTGAAAAGAAGCTCGATTTTGCCGGACGTATCGCGCAGCGCCTGGGCGCGCCGGTGCGCGAAGAAGTGGTGCATGCGGTGGACCGCGTGAACCTGACCGTCCGCAAGGGTGAGGTTGTGGGGCTGGTGGGTGAATCGGGCTGCGGCAAATCCACGCTTGGGCGCATGGTGGCGGGTATTCTGCCGCCAACCGAAGGCACCATTCTGCGCGATGGCCGGGACATCAAGGCGCTGACAGGGGCCGAGGCGCGGCAGATGAAACTCCGCACCCAAATGATTTTCCAGGACCCCTATGCGTCGCTCAATCCGCGCATGCGTGTTCTGGATATTGTGGGTGAGGCGCCGCGCGTGCATGGGCTTTTGGACGGTGCCGCCTTTGATGATTATGTGGATGAGCAAATGCGCCGCGCGGGCTTGGACCCGGGCTTCAAGCGCCGCTATCCGCATCAATTCTCGGGCGGGCAACGCCAGCGCATCGGCATTGCACGCGCGCTGGCGGTGAAGCCGGATTTCATTGTGTGCGATGAAGCCGTGGCGGCGCTGGATGTTTCGATCCAGGCGCAAATCCTGAACCTGTTCATGCGCCTCAGGAAAGAACTTGATCTGACCTATCTTTTCATCAGCCATGATCTTGGTGTGGTGGAACATCTGTCGGATCGCGTGGTGATCATGTATCTCGGGCGCGTGGTGGAAGAAGCGGATACGGAAACCGTCTTCCGCCGGCCCAATCACCCCTATACGCGGTCCTTGCTTGATTCCGTGCCGCGGATTGAAAACCGCAAGCGCGCTTTCAGCGTGGTGAAGGGGGAAATACCTTCCCCCATCAACCCGCCGCCTGGTTGCCATTTCCATCCGCGTTGCCCAATGGCGATGGAACGCTGCCGGGTGGAAGTGCCGAAGCTGCGTGAAATCGCGCCCGGTCAGCGCAGCGCCTGCCATTTGAACGATCAATCATGACGCGGTGTTTTCTTGCCGCGCTGCTGCTGATTGGGCTGGCCGCCTGTGAAGGCAGCGGTGCGCGTGGTGGTTATGTTGGTGGCGGCGTGGGCGGCAATCGCAGCTCAAACTGAATTGGAGCGTTTTCCGTTCGCGTTGGCTCACGGAAAAAGCTCTAAGCTTTGTTGGATCGCATTTTCCGAGCCGCCAAGTGTTCACACTTGGCTTGAAAATGCTCAAGCACCGCGCGGGCGAGACGCCGCGTAGAAACTCGCCATCGCAAAAAGCGCAATCCCCAGCAGCAGCCAGGGTACCGGGCCATAGCCGCCGGCCGCGTCCCAAACCAGCGCCAGCGCCAGGGGTGCTGCGGTGCGCGGCAGCACGGCAAAGGCGGATAGAGCGCCGGATGTCGCGCCAAAACCATCGCGACCCATGATTTCCGCCACACCTGCCGCACGCAGAATGGTCAGCAAACCATCCGCCACCGCCCAGGCGATGATGAAGGCAATGGTCAGCGCCAGGCTATCTGGCGCGAGTGCAAATAGCGCCATGCCAATCGGCAGCAGCAGCAAGGCAAAGCGCCCGACATGACGCATGGCGACACCTCGGCCAAGCGTGAACAGCACCAGCCGCGCCGCCACCTGGCCTGGGCCATGCGCGGCGGCCAGCAGCAAGACGGTTGCTTCCGGCCAGCCGCGTTCGCGCAGCAATAGCACCAGATGCGCGCCAAGCCCCGTGCCGATGAAAGCATGGGCCGCGAAGCAAAAGGCAAGGCCCAGAAACACCGGATCGCGTAAGCGACGCATTAAGGACACTGGCGCAGCACTTTCCGCCAAGCGCTTCGGCGGCCCGGCCTGGCGCAGCATATAGCCCGTGATCGCGGCAGAGCCTGTCTGGATCACCGCCAGCACCGACAACGCATCCCGCCAGCCGAATAGCCCGATGAGTGCTTCGACCAGCGGAATGAAAATAGTGCCGGTGAAGCCCGTGATCAGCGTAATCGCCGTGATGCTGCGCGTCACATCGCGCGCTTCCGCCACCACCACCGCCATGGCCGGCCCCCAAAGACAGGTGGCATGCGCAGCACCCAGCAGAACCCAAATCACAACAAAGGCGATGGGGTGAGACACAAAACTCCACGCCACCAACAAAAGGGCACCCAGCAGCGCGCCGCCGGTCATCATGCCGCGCGGGCCGTGGCGATCCTGCCAGCGCCCCGCTGGCACCGCGATCAGGCCCGATATCAGCAAACCACAGGTGAATGCGCCCGAGATCAGTACGCGCGACCAGCCAAGTTCGGCTTCCATCGGCGCGACCATCAATTGGAAGGGGGTGAAAAGGCAGCCCCAACCGACAAGCTGCGTAATCGCGGTGCCCCAGAACAACAACCGGGGCGCAATGCGCGGCGTGTCACTCACACGGTGAATTGCTCGGCGATGATGCGCTCCGAAAGCCCGTGATCGGGGTCGAACATCAGGGTCAGAGAGACATCGCGTGCCTCGCGCACCTCAACCCGCGTCACATCGCGCACTTCGGTGTAATCCGCGACTGCCGCAACAGGGCGCTTATCCGGCTCAAGAATATCGAAAACCACCGTCGCATCAGAAGGCAGCAGCGCGCCGCGCCAGCGCCGCGGGCGAAAGGCGGAAATCGGTGTCAGCGGCAGCAGATTCGCACTCAAAGGCACAATCGGCCCATGCGCCGAAAGATTATAGGCGGTGCTGCCGGCGGGCGTGCTCACCAAAATGCCATCGCAGATCAATTCCGGCAGCCGCGCCTTGCCATCCACCAATATGCGTATCTTGGCGGCCTGCCGGCTTTCACGCAGAAGGGAGACTTCGTTGATGGCGAGTGCTTCCACCGATGGCGCATTGTCGCGCAGCGCCACCATGCGCAAAGGATGCACAATGGCGGTTTGTGCGGCAGCCAGCCGCGCGGGCAGATCATCTTCCCGATAATCATTCATCAGAAAGCCGACACTGCCCCTGTTCATGCCATAAACCGGCAGGCCGCGGCGCAGAAAACGATGCAGCGTTTCAAGCATGAAGCCGTCACCGCCAAGGGCGACAACCATATCCGCTTCTTCTTCCGCCGCGCTGCCATAACGCGCCACCAGCGCGGCGCGGGCCTTTTGCGCCTCAGTGCTTTGCCCAGCCAGGATGGCAACGCGGCGGGGCGCGAAGGCGTTCATGCGCGTGGCCAGCCTTGAGCAGCGGCACGGTGTTCCAGCAGCGGCATGTCGCGCCGCACGCGTGCCGTCAGCGCCTGGTCAATGCGTGCCGTGGCGTGGCCTTTGCCGTCGCTTGCCTTGGCGACCACATGACCCCAGGGATCAGCAATCAATGAATGGCCATAGACACTGCGCTGCGCGCCGCGTTCTTCATATTGGCCAAAGGAAGCGGCAGCGATGATCCAGCATTGCGTATCAATTGCGCGCGCACGCAGCAGCGCTTCCCAATGATCCTTGCCGGTTTGCAGCGTGAAATTGGATGGCACCAGAATGGCCTCGGCGCCCATTTGCCGTAGCGCCAAATACAATTCCGGAAAGCGGATATCGTAGCAAATGGTGCAGGCAAAGCGGGTGCCGCCGGCATCAAACAGCGCCAGATCGCGCCCGCCGCCATAAAGCGCGCTCTCACGATAACCCGTACCGTCGGGGGCGGTGATGTCAAACAGATGGATCTTCCGGTAACGCGCAATCTCTGCGCCATCAGGGCCGAAGACCAGCGTGGTGTTGAACAGCTTCTCGCCACCATTTTCGATGATGGAACCGCCATGCACGGTAATGCCATGCCGGCGCGCCAGGCCGCGCATCATTTCATAAGCCGGACCGCCTTCGCCCCCCGGTGAGGGCAGCACTTCGGCGGCTGCCATGCGGGCGTCTCGCCCACCGCCCAGATTGGTCCAGGTTTCCGGCAGGCTGACCAGCCCGGGGCGGTCCCCGGCAATCGCGGCTTCGATCAGCGCTTCGGCCTGCGCCAGATTGGCGGCCTTGTCGCTGCCCTGGTTCATCTGGATCACGCTGACGCGCATCCGCTTACTCCTGACCATGTGATGGCCCCATCAAGCCGGGGCGGGGGCTTGCCCGCAAGGGGGGCGGGGCTTCAGGCGCGGGGTGGGCGCCAATCAAGCTTGGGTTCGGCGCGGCGTTCGCGCAACGGGGGCGGGCTATAAGCAGCGGGCGGCGGCACGGGCGGGTTCATGCGCGGGCCGATTTCAGCTTCCCGCCGGGTGAAGCCCGTAGGTTCTTCCCAATCCTGCTCCACCTGGGCGCGCGGGGCGGTGCTGGGCCCAGCGCGGCGTAATTCGGCGCGGAGTTCCGCCAGTTGCAGTTCCAACGCTTCCAGCCGCGATTTCACGCCATAAACGGCGAAGGGCATGCCAAGGAAAGCGAGCACCAAAAGGCCCAACAGCAGCGCCAGGATCAGCCCGGTCCAGCCCGGCAGGCCGGGGAAGGTGAGGGCGGCAATGATGCCTTGCAGCGCTTCAGCCACCGGTCACACTCATGTGCCGGGCGACGGCGGGGCGGTTGTGCCGGCGGTCAATCACGAAATCATGGCCCTTGGGCTTGCGGGCAATGGCTTCATGGATCGCTTGGCGGAGCGTTGCGTCATCAACGCTGTGGTCGCGCAGCATGGCGCGGAATTCCGCCGCATCATCCTGGCCCAAACACATATACAGCGTGCCGGTGCAGGTCAGCCGCACGCGATTGCAGCTTTCGCAGAAATTATGCGTCATCGGCGTGATGAAGCCGATCCGCTGGCCGGTTTCCTTCACGCGCATGTAACGCGCCGGGCCGCCCGTTGAGTAATCCGTATCTTCCAGCGTCCAGTTTTGCTTGAGCCGGGAGCGCACCAGCGACAAGGGCAAATACTGATCCGTGCGATCGCCGGTGATATCGCCCATCGGCATCGTCTCGATCAAACAAAGATCAAAGCCATGTTCACCGCACCAGGCGATCATGCGGTCATATTCATGCTCATTCACGCCTTTCAGCGCGACAGCATTGATCTTGATGGCAAGGCCGGCCGCTTTGGCGGCGAAAATGCCATCCAAAGTCTGTTCAAGCTTGCCCCAGCGCGTGACGGCAGCGAAGGCATCCGCATCCAAAGTATCGAGCGAGACATTGATGCGCCTGACACCGGCCGCGAAAAGTTCATCCGCATAGCGCACCAATTGCGTGCCATTGGTGGTGAGGGTCAGTTCACGCAAACCACCAGGACCAATCCGCTGCCCCAGGCCCCGGATCAGCGACATCACATTCTTGCGCACCAAAGGCTCGCCGCCTGTCAGCCTGATCTTGTCCACCCCGGTCGCGATGAAGGCGGCCGAGAGGCGTTCCAATTCCTCAAGTGTCAGGATTTCCGCCTTGGGCAGGAAGGTCATGTCTTCCGCCATGCAATAGACGCAGCGCAGATCGCAGCGATCCGTGACCGAGACGCGCAAATAGGAAACCTGGCGCCCGAAAGGGTCCATCAGGGGCGCGGATTGCGGGGCGACAGCATTCATAGACGGGATTTGGGGGCGAAGCGGGTCCGGGTGCAAGACCCCTTAGATGAGAAGAGCAATAGAACCGGCGCCAATCAGCACAATCAGGGCGAAGGGCCGATACCAGCTTTGCGGCACCACATGGAAAAGCCGCGCCCCAATGGGTACGCAAAGCACCATAATGGGCAGCAGCACGGCAGTGCGGATCAGCACGGATAGGTCAATCAGGCCCAGAAAAAGGGGCGGGAAGACGGAAATCACCGAGATCACCGAAAAGAACAGGATCAGATTGGCCCGATGCGTCTTGGCCGCCTCCGGCCCCGCCAGCAGGTAAAGAATGACCGGCGGCCCGGACATGCCCGTGGAGCCCTTGAGCAGGCCGGAAACCGCCCCCACAGCCATATTCAGCGGCAGGGGTCGGGACCCGTTATAGCGCCAGCCAGACAGCAGCAGCCCGCCAAAGACCAGCACAAAGGCGCCGATGGCGCGGCGCAGCACCTCTCCATCCGCGGTGATCAGGATATAGGCGCCAAGGGGTGTCATCAGCGCGGCCGTGCCGCCAATGGGCAGGATCACACGCCGATCCGCATCCTTAAGCGCGCTGGGGAGCAATTGGATGGAAACGATAAGTTCCATCAACAGCATCACCGGCACCCCGGCCTTGGGGCCCCACAGCACGGAATAGATCGGCGCCAGGATCACCGCAGTGCCAAAGCCGGCATAGCCGCGCATGAGGCCAGCTATGGCGGTGGCGAAGGCAGCGGCCAGCAGCCGCCAATCGGTCAGCACCGGCAGGGCAGCATCAATCAGGTCGGTCATCTTGCGGCTGGTGCCTCGATAATCAGGTCAATCAGGCGGGCATTGATCAATACCTTGCCGGCATGCTCGAAATTCACCGTGACGCGTTCGCCCACCACGGATTGAACCTGGCCCAGGCCCCAAGCCGCTTCGGTCGGGTGGCGCACACGCATGCCAGGTTCTATCAATGCCATCACCATCCGCTTTCGTTCTTAATAACTCGCTAGGCTTAAGAGGATACTGTCCCAACCCATGACGCAAGTAACCCCTGAGCCTGATAGCGCCGAAGGCGCCGATCTTCATCTACGCCTGACCCGATTGATCGGGCTTAGGCTTTGCCATGATTTGGGCGGCTTGGCAGGCACCATCGGCAATGCGCTCGAAATGCTGAATGATGCCGGGCCGGAAGCGGCGGATTTGGCTGGCGAAGCGGCGGATATGCTGCGCCGGCGCTTATTGCTGTGGCGTTCGGTGTTGGGCAGTGGGGAAGCGCGCACCTTGGGCACCGCGCTTGGTTTGCTGAAGGGCCAGATCGCTGGCGGGCGGGCGCATCTTGAAGTGGGCGATTTGCCGGAAGCGACTCCGCTATCCGAAACCATGGTGCCTTTGCTGCTGAGTGGCCTTTTGGTGGCTGGTGAGGCCCTGCCGCGCGGCGGTGTGGTGCGCCTGGCCGGTGATCTGCAACGCGAAATTACGATTCTTCCTTTGGGTGTGGGGGCGAATTGGAGCCCCGTGCTGCTGCGCCATGCCGCGGGGGCTGCCCTTCCGGCTGATATTTCCAGCCGCGACGCTTTGGCGCTGTGGCTTTGCATCAGCGCTGGTGCTGCAGATGTTTCGCTCAGCCTCGCGCTGCCACCCAATGAGGCTGCCGCCGCATTGATCATGAGATTGCCCGTCTGAAACTGCGCGGGCTTTACGGTTTATTCGCAAGCGCTGGCCCATAATCATCCCATACGACATTCCCTGGGGATGGTTATGGACGATTTGCTCGCTGATTTTCTCACTGAAACCCATGAAGGCCTGAGTGCCGTGGATGAGGCGCTGCTGCGCCTTGAACGCGCGCCGGATGATGCGCCGACGCTGGCCGAGGTTTTCCGGCAGGTACATACCATCAAGGGTACCTGCGGTTTCCTTGGCCTGTCGCGGCTGGAAAAGGTGGCGCATGCCGGCGAGACCATCCTCGGGCTCTATCGCGACGGCAGCCTGAAAGTCACCCCTGAAGGCATTACGCTGATTTTTGCTGCTGTGGACGCCATTCGCAAAATCGTTGTGGGGCTTGAGCAGCATGGCCAGGAACCCGACGGCGATGATTCGGCCGTGATCGCAGCCTTGGATGCTGCTGCCAGAGGAGAATTCGTGACCATGCAAACCGCGCCGATGCCCCAACCGGAAGCCGCCCCGGCGCCCAGCACTATTGCCGCGCCCGCCCCGGTTGCGCCGCGCGCCGCTGAAGCGGTGGCCGAGGCTGTGCAGACCGAATCCGCAACCGCCCAGCAGACGATTCGCGTTTCTGTCGAAGTGCTGGAAGATTTGATGACGCTGGTCAGTGAATTGGTGTTGACGCGCAATCAGCTCATGCAATTGGCGCGCGTTTCTTCCGATAGCCAGATCTCGGTGCCCTTGCAGCGTCTGTCGCACATCACTTCCGAATTGCAGGAAGGGGTGATGAAGACGCGCATGCAGCCGATTGGCAATGCCTGGGCGAAGTTGCCGCGGCTGGTGCGTGATTTGGCAAATGAATTGGGCAAGAAAATTGATCTTGAGATGCGCGGGGCCGATACCGAATTGGACCGCCAGGTGCTGGAACTGATCAAGGATCCGCTCACGCATATGGTGCGCAATAGCGGGGATCATGGGCTGGAAGGGCCGGCGGATCGTCGCGCGGCGGGCAAGCCGGAAACCGGGCGCATTCTGCTGAATGCCTATCATCAGGGTGGGCATATTATCATCGAAATCGGCGATGATGGCCGCGGCCTGCCGGTTGAGAAGATTCGCGCCAAGGTGCTGGCCCAGGGGCTCGCGACCGAATCTGAACTCGCGCAGATGAATGAACATGATGTGCTGCGCTTCATCTTCCGACCTGGCTTTTCCACGGCGCAGCAAATCACCTCTGTCTCCGGCCGCGGAGTTGGGATGGATGTGGTCAAGACCAATATCGAACGCATCGGCGGCACGATTGAATTGCGGTCCAAGGAAGGGCGCGGCACGACCTTCACCATCAAGATTCCGCTGACGCTGGCGATTGTGTCGGCGCTGATCGTGCAGGCGGGTGGTGAGCGCTTCGCCATTCCGCAGATTGGCGTGGTGGAATTGGTGCGCGTGGGGGATGAGCATGAAGGCAATACGCGCATTGAAATGATCAAGGAAGCGCCGGTGCTGCGGCTACGTGATCGTCTGCTGCCGCTGGTGTCGCTGTCTTCGCTGTTGCGGCTGCGTGAGGCGCCGGTAGGTGGCCTTAAGGGTTATGTTGTTGTGATGCAGGTGGGCGCCAATGTCTTTGGCATTGTGGTTGACCGCGTGTTCGACACGGAAGAAATCGTGGTGAAGCCAGTGGCCCCCATCCTGCGCCACATCACCATGTTCAGCGGCAATACCATTCTGGGCGATGGCAGCGTCATCATGATCCTGGACCCGAATGGCGTGGCGCGTGGCGCCGGCATTACTGCCGAAGGCCGCGTGGAAGAACAGCAGACCATGAACGTGAATGGCGGCATCCGTTCGGATTCCAGCACATCGCTGCTGTTGTTCCGTGCCGGGGATCAGACGCCAAAGGCCGTACCGCTAGGGCTGGTCGCGCGGCTTGAGGATATTCCGGTCGAGCGCATTGAAATGTCGGGCGGCACGCCGGTTGTGCAGTATCGCGGCCAATTGATGCCCATGGTGCCGATTGCTGGGCATTGGGAAGCGCCCGCATCGGGCCGTCAGGCGGTGCTGGTCTTCACCGAAGGTCAGCGCAGCATGGGGCTGATGGTGGATGAAATCCTGGATGTGGTCGAAGAACCCTTGCTGATCCAACCTGGGTCGGATCGGCTGGGCTATCTTGGCAGCGCGGTCATTGCCGAGCGCGTCACGGATGTGATTGATACCGTCTATTGGCTTTCACATGCGGGCGGCGATTGGTTCCGCGGTGACCGCAAGGCGTCTTCTTCCAGCCATAAGCCACGGCTTTTGCTGATTGATGACAGCCCCTTCTTCCGCCACCTGGTGGTGCCAGCGCTTTCCGCAGCAGGCTTTGATGTAACCGCGGTGGAAAGCCCAGCCGAAGCGCTTCGCCTGCGTGACGCGGGTGTGGAATTCGAAGCGCTGATTTCCGATATCGAAATGCCGGAAATGGATGGGCTGAGCTTCGCCCGCAATGTCCGCGCTTCCGGCGCTTGGATGCGCTTGCCGCTGGTTGCTCTTTCCTCACGCGCTGAACCTGAAGATGTGGCGCGCGGGCGGGACGCCGGCTTCACCGATTACGTCGCAAAATATGACCGGGATGCGCTGCTGTCTTCGCTGCGCGATTGCCTGAGCTCACCGATTGCCGCCTGAGGAGGGAATTATGCAAAGCATCAGCGAAACCCAGCGTTCCGGCGCTTCCATGGCCGCGCTGGCATTGGCCGAACGGGAAGACGAAGTCTTCCTGACCCTGACTGTTGCAGGCCAGACCTGCAGCGTTCCGGTGCTGCTAGTCCGTGATGTGCTCGGCCCGCAGGCCATCACGCCGATTCCGCTGGCGCCCGCGGAAGTTGCCGGTGGGCTCAATCTGCGTGGGCGCATTGTGACGGCGATTGATCTGCGCCGGCGCCTTGGCCTGCCGCCTGCCGATGATGCCGACAAGGCCATGAGCGTGGTGGTGGAACAAGGTGGCGAATTATACAGCCTGATCGTGGATCAGGTGGGTGAGGTTCTGCCGCTGCCTTTCGCCAATGTCTGTCCCAATCCCCCAACGCTTGACCCACTTTGGCGCGACGTTTCGCTCAGCGTCTATCGTGAAGAAGACCGGCTGGTTGTCATGCTGGATGTCGAGCGTCTTCTCAATATCGGATGAATGGAACCATGCAGAATCGCTCTTGCCTGATTGTTGACGATAGCCCGGTGGTCAGGCGGGCCGCTCGGCGCATTGTGGAAGGCTTTGGCTTCACCGTGCGTGAAGCCAAGGACGGCGCAGAGGCGCTGGTTTCCTGCCGCAGTGAAATGCCGGAAGCCGTGCTGTTGGATTGGAATATGCCTGTCATGGACGGGCTGCAATTCCTCAAGCAATGTCGCGCGGAACACGGGCCTTCGCAGCCAATTGTCGTGCTCTGCACCACGGAAGCGGGGATTGACCGCATTGTGGAAGCACTCGCTGCCGGTGCGCAGGAATACATCATGAAGCCTTTTGATGCCGGTATCCTACACGATAAATTCGTGCAGGCTGGCTTGCTTTCGGATGCGGCGTGAGTTTTCAAACCCTCACCACCAGCACGGAACCAGTGCGCGTAATGCTGTGCGACGACAGCGCCGTGCAGCGCGGCATTATGGCGCGTATTCTGGAGTCCGATCCCGGCATCAGGATTGTGCATCGCGCTGGTGATGGGCAGGCGGCACTTTCCGCCTTGGCGGTGACCAAGCCGCAAGTGGTGTTGCTTGATCTGGAAATGCCGGTGATGGATGGCATGACAGCAATTCCGCTGATCCTGAAGCAGGCACCAGGCACCGCGATTATTGTGGCAAGCGCCCTGACCCAGCGTGGTGCGGCGGCAGCGATGGCGGCCTTGCGCGCGGGGGCAGTGGATTATGTGCCAAAGCCCACGGGGTCGCTTGGCGGGGCGGCCAGCCCAATCTTTCGCGATGAATTGATCGCCAAGGTGCAGGGCTGGGCGCGCATGCGGCGTGCGCCGGCGCAACGGCTGCGGCCGCCGCCGCCCTTGCCCATCAGCGCGCGGCCGATTTCGCGCCCTGCTTCCAGGGCCATGCTGCCGCCGCGCCTATTGGCGGTGGGTAGTTCCACCGGCGGTCCGCAAGCCTTGGCGACCTTCTTCAAGAATCTGCGTCCACTGCCTATTCCGGTGGCTATTGTCCAGCATATGCCGGCCGGCTTCACCACTATGCTGGCCGATCATTTGGACAAGCTTGGCGTCATGCCCTGTGCTGAAGCCAAGCATGGGGAAGTGATGCAGCCTGGGCGCATATACCTTGCGCCCGGTGATCATCATCTGATTGTGGAAGCCGGCAGTGGGGATACGCTGGTCGCGCGGCTCGATACCGGGCCGCCGGTGAATTACTGCCGCCCTGCGGTGGATCCCATGGTGCAAAGCGCTTCGCGCGTTTGTTCCGGACGTGTACTGGCCGTGATCCTGACCGGTATGGGGCAGGATGGACTGGAAGGCTGCCGTGGTCTTGTCGCCAAGGGTGGCGCGGTTTTCGCGCAGGATGAAGCAAGCTCTGTGGTCTGGGGCATGCCGGGGGCAGTTTCACGCGCCGGCATCGCCAGCCTGCAATCACCGCCGGAAGTGCTGGCGGAACGTGTTCTCGAAATCTTCAAATTGCCGGGTGCCAAAACATGACCCCTGAATCTTTTCAGTTTCTCACTGGCCTGGTGAAGGCACGCTCTGGCATCGTGCTGAACACGGACAAGGCCTATATGCTGGATACGCGCCTAGCGCCGATCCTGAAGCGCGAAAGGCTGGTGTCCTTGGATGCGCTGGCAGGGCGGCTGCGCAGTGCGCCTTCGCTTCCGCTGGCGACCGAGGTGGTGGAAGCGCTCACCACCAATGAGAGCTCCTTCTTCCGCGATGGCCGGCCGTTTGAGCATTTGCGCCAGGTGCTGCCTAAGCTGGCTGCGTCCCGCCCGGCGGGACAGGCTTTGCGCATTTGGTCGGCGGCCAGTTCCACCGGGCAGGAAGCCTATTCGGTGGCGATGATCGTCAATGAATTGGCGCCGATGCTGGGTGGGCGGCGCGTGGAAATCCTGGGCACGGATCTCTCGCGAGATGTGCTGGCGCGCGCACAGGAAGGGCTGTTTTCGCAATTCGAAGTGCAACGCGGCCTGCCGGTGCAATTGCTGGTCAAGTATTTCAAGCCGGATTCAGGGCGCTGGCGCATTTCCGATGGGCTGCGCGCCATGGTGCGTTGGCAATGCTTCAACCTTTTGGAAAACCCCGCCATCCTTGGACGGTTTGACATCATCTTCTGCCGCAATGTGCTGATCTATTTCGATGCAGCGACCAAGACGCAGGTGCTGGCCAATATCGCCAATCAATTGCAGCCAGATGGCTATGTTTATCTGGGTGGCGCCGAAACCGTGCTCGGCCTCACCACGCGCCTGGTGCCCAGCACGGGTGAGCGCGGCGCTTATGAATTGATGCGCAGTGCCGCCAAGGCGAGCTAATTCATTTTAAGGCGGCTGATTCACCGCTTCGGTCATTCGACCTACGCGGATCAGACGCTAAACGGCGGTGCCACCCACCGTCAGCCCGGTCAGTTTCAGTGTCGGTTGGCCAACGCCAACCGGCACGCCCTGGCCTTGCTTGCCGCAAGTACCAATGCCGGGGTCAAGTGCCATGTCATTGGCAACCATGCTGACCTTCGTCAGCGCATCCGGCCCATTGCCGATCAGCGTGGCACCCTTCACCGGCGCGCCGATCTTGCCGTTTTCAATCAAGTAGGCTTCCGATGCGCTGAAGACGAATTTGCCGGAGGTGATATCCACCTGCCCGCCGCCGAAATTCACCGCATAAAGGCCGCGCTTCACACTGCCCAGCACTTCTTCGGGCGTATGGGCGCCGCCCAGCATCACCGTGTTTGTCATGCGCGGCATGGGGCTATGCGCATAGCTCTGGCGGCGGCCATTGCCAGTGGGGGCCACGCCCATCAGCCGGGCATTCTGCCGATCCTGCAGGAATCCAACCAGGATGCCGTCTTCAATCAGCGTGGTGCGCCCGCTTGGCGTGCCTTCATCATCCACGGTCAGGCTGCCGCGCCTATCGGGCATTGTGCCATCATCCACCACGTTCACGCCGGGGGCGGCGATGCGCTGGCCAAGCAGGCCGGCGAAGGCGGATGTCTTTTTGCGATTGTAATCGCCTTCCAGCCCATGGCCGATCGCTTCATGCAGCAGAATGCCGGGCCAGCCTGGGCCGAGCACCACTTCCATTTCTCCCGCGGGTGCGGGCACGCTGCCAAGGTTCACCAGCGCCTGGCGCAACGCCTCATCCACGCCGCGCTTCCAGGCATCGCCACCCAGCACACGCTCATAGGCAAAGCGCCCGCCGGTGCCGAAGCTGCCGGTCTCACGCCGATCGCCTTCCGCCACCACGACCGAGACATTGAAGCGCACGAGCGGGCGCAAATCAGCGAAGCGCTGCCCATCCGGGCGCAGGATCTGCACCGCCTGCCATTCCCCGGTGATGGAGGCCATGACTTGCACAACGCGCGGGTCTCGCGCACGGGCATAGGCGTCAATTTCCTGCAACAACGCGGTCTTGGCGGCGAAATCCATTTGCGTGAGCGGATTGGCATCAGTGTAGAGCCGCGCATTGGTGGCACGCGGGGCGATATCCAAAGCCCCGCTATGGCCCTGGCGGACCGCCTTCACCGCAGCGGCAGCGCGCGAAAGCGCGGCATCCGACAATTCACCCGCATGGGCATAGCCGGCTGCCTCACCGGCTACGGCACGCAAACCAAAGCCGCGCGTTGCATCATAGCTCGCTGAACGGATGCGGCCATCATCAAGGGATATTGCCTCGCTCTCGCGATATTCCAGAAACAGCTCCCCATCCTCACAGCCTATGGTCGCGTCGCGCAATTGGCGTTCGGCGCCGGCGCGATCGAGCAGCGTGAAAAACAATTCATCGGTAATGCCGAGCGCGTTCATGGGGTATCTACCTCGAAGGTCAGGCGTTCAGAGAAGCGGTTGCGCGCGGGCGGCGCAAGCCGTGAATCGCGGCAAGCGCTGTCGCCAGCACCAGCACCGCGATGCTTTGATGGAGCGTGCCAAGCCAGACCGGCACCACGGCCAAAAGCGTTGCGATGCCAAGCGCATATTGCAGCGCGACCGCGCCTGCCAGCGAAAGCACGGCAGTGCGCGCAAAGCCCGGGGCCAGTCGGCGCCAGGCCAGAACGCCGGCCACTAACGCCACCACCAGCACGGCGCTTGCCAAAAGCCGATGATTGAATTGCACGGCAGCGATATTAGTGGTGAAATTCTTGAGCGTCGGCGAAAGATCCCAATAGCCTTCCGGCACCAGCCGGCCATCCATCAAAGGAAAGGTATTGTAGCTGAAGCCCGCGCGAATGCCGGCCACAAAGCCGCCCGCCAGCATGGCGAGCACCGCAAGCCCGGCGGTCGCATGCACCAAGCCGCGCAGCGCGCCGGCATCCACCGGGCCGCTTCGGGCAGGGCGCAAAAGGCTCAGCGCGGTCCAGAACAGCAGCCCGAACAGGAAGAAGGCAAGGCTTAGATGGATCACCAACCGATAGGGCGAAACCGCTGTCCTATCCGCATCAAAGCCTGATGCCACCATGAACCAGCCAACCGCGCCTTGCAGCCCACCCAGCGCCAGCAGCAGCAAAAGCCGGGGCTTGAGCGAAGCCGGCACCCGCCCGCGCAGCCAGAACCAAGCCAGCCCCACAACGTAAGCCAGGCCAATCAGCCTGCCCCATAGCCGATGCCCCCATTCCAGCCAGAAAATCTCCTTGAAGCCTTCAAGCCCAAAGCCCTGATTGAGTAGGTGATATTGCGGAATGGTGCGGTAAAGATCGTAAAGCCGCTGCCATTCAGCCTGCGACAGCGGCGGCAAGGCGCCCGCAATCGGCGCCCATTCCATGATAGAAAGGCCAGAACCCGTCAGCCGCGTCGCGCCCCCAAGCCCCACCATGAACCAGACCATCCCGGCCACGCCCAGCAGCCAAAAGGCAATGGCTTGGTTAGCGCTGCGGTCCTGGGCGGCGGCGATATCGGCGGGCAGGGAGCGTGTGTCGAACGGCATGGCGCGCATATAGGGACAGTTCCATTGCGATGCACCCCTGCTTGCCGTCACTTGGTGGCCCTGCTACCGCGAAATTCTGATGTCCTTCGACAATGCTCTGCCCCCGGCCGCGCCACTGATTTCCGTGGTGGTGCCGGTGCGCAATGAAGCGCCCAATATCGCGCCCCTGATCGCCGAAATCCGCGCCGCCTTGGCGGGCGTGGCGCATGAGATTGTCTATGTGGATGATGGGTCCACCGATACGACGCCCCAGGAATTGGCCGCGGCCCGGGCAGCAGGCGCACCCTTGCGCGTGCTGCGCCACCGCAACTCCTGCGGGCAATCCGCCGCCGTGATCACGGGGGTGAAGGCCGCGCGGGGCACCTGGATCGCGACCCTTGATGGCGATGGCCAGAACGACCCCGCCGATATCCCCCGCCTTTTGGCGCGCGCCGAGCTTGAGGCCGCCAAGGGCGTTCCGGTGTTGATCGCCGGGCATCGCGTCAATCGTCGCGATTCGGCGGTGAAGCGCTTCAGCAGCCGCTTCGCCAATCGCTTTCGTGCCTGGATGCTGCGGGACGCGACACCCGATACTGGCTGCGGCTTGAAGGTTTTTTCGCGTGCGCTGTTCCTCAGCCTGCCGCATTTCGATCATATGCACCGCTTCCTGCCGGCGCTGACCTTGCGGGCCGGTGGCATGGTGATCAGCGAGCCGGTCAACCACCGCCCGCGCGTGCGCGGCAAATCCAATTACGGCACGCTGGATCGGCTCGCGGTCAGTATCCTTGATCTGATTGGCGTTGCCTGGCTGCAAAGGCGCGGCAAGCGCCCGGTGATCGAGCCCGAGGCATGACCCCCCCCACGCCTTCCGCCCGGCGGCGGGCGGCGCTGATCCGATTACTGGTGCTGGCTGTTGGCCTCATGGCCGGTGGGTTCTTGCTGAAATCGCTGGGCGCCGCGCCGGGGACAGAATGGGTGGACCATTATGTACTGGGCCAGGGCTTGCTGGGCGATACGGTTTTCGTGCTGGCAGGCGCAGCGCTGACGGCTGCCGGCGTGCCGCGCCAGGGCCTTGCCTTTCTGGCCGGCTACGCCTTTGGCGCGGTGGAGGGCACGGCCCTGGCCTTGGCGGCGCAAATCCTGGGCTGTGGCGTGGCTTATGCCTGGGCGCGCGCCATTGGCCGCCCCTGGGCGGAGGCGCGACTTGCCGGGCGTTTTGGCCATCGG
>CAMCEP010000020.1 GCA_945873675.1 Asaia bogorensis | reverse complement strand
ACTTCTTCCAGGGCGTGCGCCGCCACATCTCACCATAGGTGGCGTATTGCTCATCCACGAAGCCGCGCATTGTGGCGCGGTTCATGTGCCGCACAATCAGGAAATCCCGTTCCGCCATGGCGCGGAAATCCGGGTCTTCTGCCGTGCGGCGCACTGCTTCTTCCCAACGCGCCAGGATCGGTTCCGGTGTTGCCGCGGGCAGGGCAAAGCCGCGCGCTGAACCGGCTGCCAGCGGAAAGCCCGCTTCCGCCACTGTCGGCAAATCCCCGGCCTTATCCCAGCGCTGCTTTTCCATGAGCGCCAGCACACGAAGGCTGCCTTGCAGATGCGCGCGGACGGTCAGGCTGACGGTGGAAATGGACCCCACCACATGCCCGCCCTGGACCAATTGCATGGCCTGCCCCGCACCGGTGGTGGGCAGCCAGGTGAAGCGCGCGCCAGAGGCATTTTCCAATTGCATCAGCGCCAGATGCGGCGCGCTGCCAATGCCCGCACCGGCCATGGTGATATCTTCGGGCTTGGCGCGGGCGGCTTCAATCAGATCGGTCAGGCTGCGATAGGGCGAATTGGGGGCGACGAAAATCGTATAGGGCTCATCCGTCAAAAGCCCGACATAGGCGAAGCTTTCCACGCGGTAGCGCGGCGTATTGTCATAAAGCGCGGTCACCAGGGCGGGCAGTGATACAAGGGCGGCAATGCGTCCATCGGCCGGCGCGGCGGAGACTTCATTCAACATAATCATACCGCCGGCACCTGGGCGATTGACGACAATGATCTGCTGCCCGCCCAGATATTTTTCCAGAAAAGGCGCGGCCATACGCGCGGCCAGATCAATATTCCCGCCCGGCGCGAAGCCCACCATGATCTGGATTGGCCTTTCCTGCGCCTGAACCTTGATGGCGGGTGCCGCCAACCCCGCCGCGAGCATTGCGCGCCTGCCGATCATGCCGAAGCCCCCCTTGTTCAGGCGAAGTACAGCGCGACCTACGGGCACTGGGCAAGGAAAAAACTTGCGCATCGCTGCGCTTGATCTAACCTTCGCTGCAACCCGCCGTGGAGGCCACCATGCTGCGCTTCAGCAACTTCCTCTTCCCCGAAAGCCGCGAGCCTTCCGGTGATCATCGCGTCATCGCGGAATGCATCGCGGAAGCCAAGCTGTGTGATGAGCTTGGCGTTGAAGTGCTCTGGCTTGCCGAACACCATTTCGATGGCAATTGCGCCTATGTGGACCCGGTGACTTTTGCGGCTGCCGTGTTGTCTGCGACCAAGCGCATCAAGGTGGGCTTTGCGGTGGCGCAGGTATCGCTACATCACCCGATGCGGCTCGCGGAACAAATGTCGCTTTTGGATAATCTCTCGGGCGGGCGTGTGATTGTCGGGCTTGGGCGCGGCACTGCCTATAACGTCTATGAATACCAGGGCTATGGCATTCCGGCGGAAGAAGCGCTGGAACGCTATGAAGAAGCCGAGGGCATTATGCTGAAAGCCTGGACCAGCCCGGATGGCTTTCAGCATCAGGGCAAGTTCTGGGATTTGAAAGTGCCGCGGCTCCGCCCCGCGCCCTTTACCAAGCCGCATCCTTATGTAATCCGCGCCGCATCATCCGAAGATGGCGCGCTGCACCTGGCGCGGCGCGGCCTGCCTTTCCTGATGAATGTGCAATCGCTGGAGGTTACGCAAAAGCGCCTCGCGGCCTATCGCGCCACGCTGGCGGAAGCGGGTTTTGACGCCGCGCATATCGCACATTGCCTCGATGAAAGCTGGGTCTGGCGCAATGTGGTGGTGGCGGAAACAGATGAGGAAGCGCGCCGCATCGCGATCCCCGCCTTTGAGGCGATGCAGGCGCAGCGCAAGGCTATGCGTGAGAAGATCTACGCCGAACAGGGCGTGATCATGAAAAAGGAAACCGCACCTCCCGCGCGCACCAATCCGGAACACGCGCTGATCTGCGGCGCGCCTGCGACCGTCGCCGCCCGCATGGCGGAAATTGAAGCAACTGGCGTGGGTGGCGTGATCTGTTCCTTCCGGCTTGGGCCCATGAGCGCGGAGGTGACCAACAATTCCATCCGGCTTTTCATGGAACAGGTGGCGCCACGCTTCGCGGGCCAGATGCGACAAGCGGCGGAATAGGCGGCCGAAAATCCGGGCAAGCGTCCGGCAATAACAAAGAAGGGAAGCGAAATGCGTTTCAAGGACAAGGTTGCGCTGATCACCGCGGCGGCAAGCGGTATTGGCCGTGCGAGTGCCGATATCATGGCCGCTGAAGGCGCGCTGGTGGTGATGGTGGATAAGGATGAGGCGAAGCTCACTGCTGCTGTCACCGCCATCAATAAAGGGATTGCGGCACATGGCGGCGCGGCGGAAGCCATGCCCGCGGATGCTTTGGACGAAGCACAGGTAAATGCGCTGGTCGCTGATATCGCGCGCCGCCATGGCCGGATTGATATTCTGGTGAATGCGGTTGGCGGCAGCACCATCATCGCCGATCCCGCCGCCACCACGGAAAAATTGACACTCGCGGAATGGCAGGCGCTGCTGCATTTCAATCTGACGGGAACTTTCCTGTTCACCCATGCGGTACTGCCCGTGATGCAGGCGCAGAAATCGGGCAAGATCGTCAATCTGGCTTCCATCGCCGGGCGCGGCCTGAGTGAGGCAAGCTCCTCAGCCTATGCCACCGCCAAGGGTGGGATTGCGGCTTTCACCAAAAAGCTTGCGATGGAACAGGGACCCAATGGCATCAATGTGAATGCGATTGCGCCGGCAACCACGCTTACGGAACGCATCGGCCCGCGCTGGCATCAGAAGCCGCCGGAAGAACGCCAAGCCGATATCAACAGCACGCCGCTGCGGCGCATGGGGCTGGCAAGTGATCAGGCGAAAGTCCTGTGTTTCCTGGCGTCATCGGATGCAGATTTTGTGACGGGCCTCACGATTGATGTGACGGGGGGGATTTGATCATGGCGGGGAAGATCGGTTTTGTCGGGCTCGGCGCCATGGGTGGCCCCATGGCGCGCAATCTGCTGAAGGCCGGCTTTGGGTTGGTGGTGCATGATATTGACCCACGCAAGGTGCAAGCACTGTCAGAAGCGGGCGCCGAGGTGGCGCATGCGCCAGAAGCCATTGCGCGGCAATGCGCGCATTCCATCTGCATGGTGGAAACCACTGCCCAAGCAGAATCCGTGATCCGTGGTTTCGCCGCTGGCGCCGCGCCCGGCCATATCGTGATTTGCATGAGCACGGTTGATGTCACCGCGCTGCGTGCGCTGGGTGAGGAACTCTCCGCCAAGGGCATTATGCTGCTGGATGCACCTGTATCAGGCGGCACCAAGGGCGCTGAAGCGGGCACGCTTTCGGTGATTTGTGGCGGCCCAACCGAAGCCTTCGCCGCCTGTGAAGCCATGTTCCGCGCCATGGGTGCGAATGTTTTTCATATGGGTGATCTTGGCGCGGGCCTCGCCATGAAGCTCATCAACAATATGCTGCTGCAAATCCAGGTGGTGGCGATTGCTGAGGGCATGGTGCTGGGTGCCAAGGCAGGGCTTGATCCGCAGCGCGTGATTGATGTGCTGCGCGTCAGCACTGGCAGATCAGAAGCGCTGGAACGGTCAGGGCCACGCATGGTGGCACGGGATTTCTCGCCGTCTGGCACCACGGATATTTCCTACAAGGACCAGGAATTGCAGACCGCGCTCGCCAAGGCGCTCGGCGTGCCCATGATGCTCGCGAATGTATCGCAGCAATTCTATCAAATGGCGCGCACGGCAGGCTATGGCAAGGAAGATGGCTCTGCCGTGGTGAAGGTAATCGAAGGCCTGGCGGGCGTCAGGCTTGGTGCCAAGAAAGCCTGACGTCGCGCATCACGCCCGCGCGGGCAATTGCATCTCAGCCTTGCCAAGGGCTGCCAGCGCCGTTGCCACGATTTGTGGCGCGTTCAGCCCTGCCTGGTCATATTGCTTGCGCGGCGCTTCGTGATCAATGAACACATCCGGCAGGCACATGGGGCGAATCTTCAGCCCGCGATCCATCAGCCCGCGCGTCGCTAGATGATGCATGACAAGCCCGCTGAAGCCGAGCATGGAGCCTTCTTCAATCGTGATCAGTACTTCATGCTCACGCGCCAGGCGTTCCACCAAAGCAGTATCAAGCGGCTTTGCAAAGCGCGCATCGGCAACCGTGCAGGAAAGCCCATGCGTTGCCAATTCATCAGCTGCTTTCAGGCATTCCTGCAAGCGCGCCCCATAGGACAGGATCGCAATCGCATTGCCTTCGCGCAGCACGCGGCCCTTGCCAATTTCCAGCACCGAACCGCGCTTGGGCAATTCCAGGCCAAAACCCTCACCACGCGGATAGCGGAAGGCTGAAGGCCGATCATCAATCGCGGCAGCCGTGGCTACCATATGCATCAGCTCCACCTCATCTGCGGCGGCCATCAGCACCATATTCGGCAGGCAGCCGAGATAGGCGATATCGAATGACCCCGCATGGGTCGCGCCATCCGCGCCGACCAGCCCGGCGCGATCCATGGCGAAGCGCACGGGCAGGGATTGCAGCGCCACATCATGCATGATCTGGTCATAGGCGCGTTGCAAAAAGGTTGAATAGATTGCGCAGAAGGGCTTGAGCCCTTCGGTCGCAAGCCCAGCTGCGAAAGTCACCGCATGCTGTTCGGCGATGCCGACATCAAAGCTGCGGCGCGGAAATTTCTTGGCGAATAGATCAAGCCCTGTGCCGGTGGGCATGGCAGCATTGATGGCGACGATGCGTTCATCGGCTTCCGCTTCCGCGATCAGCCCATTGGCGAAGACCTTGGTGAAGGAAGGCGGGCCGGGCGGCGCCTTGGCCTGTTCGCCGGTGATGACATTGAACTTGACCACGCCGTGATATTTGTCGGGCGCGGATTCCGCCGGCGCATAGCCCTTGCCCTTTTGCGTCACCACGTGCAGCAGGATCGGTCCTTGCTGATCCCGATCACGCAGATTGCGCAGAATGGGCAGCAAATGGTCCAGATCATGCCCATCTACCGGGCCGACATAATAGAAACCCAATTCCTCAAACAGCGTGCCGCCGGTCAGCAGCCCGCGCGCATATTCATCTGCGCGCCGCGCGGCGCGCTCCAATGGTGCCGGGAAGCGCTTGGCCAGCCGCGCCATCATATCGCGCAGCGAAAGGAAGGGGCGCGAAGAAATCAGCTTGGACAGATAGGCACTCATCGCGCCCACAGGTGGCGCGATGGACATGTCATTGTCGTTCAGAATGACAATGAGGTTCGCCTTGGAAGCGCCGGCATTGTTCATGGCTTCATAAGCCATGCCGGCACTCATGGACCCATCGCCGATCACGGCGATCACATTGCGTTCCTTGCCCTGCAATTGGCTGCCAATCGCCATGCCAAGCCCGGCGGAAATGCTGGTCGAAGAATGCGCGGCACCGAAGGGATCGTATTCGCTCTCACTCCGCTTGGTGAAGCCGGAAAGCCCGCCGCCTTGGCGCAGCGTGCGGATGCGATCACGCCGCCCGGTCAGGATTTTGTGCGGATAGGCCTGGTGCCCGACATCCCAGATCAGCCGGTCATGCGGCGTGTCGAAAATCGCATGCACCGCGACGGTCAATTCCACCACGCCGAGTGATGCACCAAGATGCCCGCCTGTGACGGAAACCGCGTCAATCGTCTCGGCGCGCAATTCCTCGGCCAGGCGTTTCAATTGATCGCCAGAGAAATTTCGCATATCGCTTGGGATCGTGATACGATCGAGAAGCGGTGTGACAGGACGGTTCATTCAGCTTCTCCGCGCGATTGTGTAATCGGCCAGCGCGCGCAAATGCGCCGCTGCTTGCCCAAAAGCATCCAGATGGCCTTGCGCCTGGGCGGCAAGCCGTTCCGCTTGCAGCCTGGCGCGTTCAAGTCCCAAAAGCCCAACCAAAGTGGCCTTGCCTGCATCGGCATCCTTGCCGGTGCGCTTGCCGGTTTCCTCGGCTGAGGCGGTGGCATCCAGCACATCATCGGCAATCTGAAAGGCCGCGCCCATATCACGGCCATAGGCAGAAAGCGCATGGCGTAGCTGGATGGGCGCCTTGCCCAGAATGGCGCCTGCTTCGGCAGAAAATTCAATCAGCTTGCCGGTCTTTAGCAATTGCAGCCGGCCGATTTCCGCTTCTTCCAAAGGCCGGCCGGCTTCTTCCGCCAGCATATCCAGCATCTGCCCACCACACATGCCGCGCGCCCCTGCAGCGCGTGCCAAGGCACGACACAACTCCGCCCGCACAGCGGGATCGGGGTGTGTGTCGGGTTCGCTCAACACCAGAAAGGCCTGGGTTTGCAGCGCATCGCCGGCCAGCACGGCGGTTGCTTCATCAAAGGCGCGATGCACGGTGGGCTTGCCGCGGCGCAGATCATCATCATCCATGCAGGGCAGATCATCATGCACCAGCGAATAGGCGTGCAGCATTTCAATCGCTGCCGCGACGCGCAGCGCCGCTTCACGCGCCACGCTGAATTGCGCGGCTCCTTCCAGCACCAGGAATCCGCGCAGCCTTTTGCCGCCGCCCATGCTGGCATAGCGCATGGCTTCAAACAGCCGTGCTTCATCACCTTCCGGCGGTGGGATCAGCGCATCAAGCGCGCGATCAATTTCCGCTGCCGCTGACGCCATGGCGTCAGCAAGGGCCTTGGCGGGATCGGGGGCGGCAGCAGACATGCGGGGCCTTATTCCACGTCGCGCAAGGATGGCCCGGCGGGGCCATCCACAATGGCTTGGATTTTCTGCTCAGCCTCGGCGAGCTTCGCTTCACAATGGCGCTTCAGCGCTGCGCCGCGCTGATAAGCGGTGACCGAGGCTTCCAAAGCGCCCTTGCCGCTTTCCAATTCCCGCACAATTCCCTCAAGTTCCGCGAGCGCTTGCTCGAAGGAAAGGGCGGCGATATCTGGCGGCGGAGCTCCCGCCGCCGCATTGGGTGTACGAGTCATACTGTCAGCCTAACCTGACAAATATCGAAATGTCTATTCCGGTTCGATGCCCGCGGTACGAATGGCCGAGGTCCAGCGCTGGGTCTCGGCCTTCACAAAGGCGGCAGCCTCCTCGGGGGTGGAGGTGGAAACCACCATCCCGAAGCCGGAAGAAAGCCTTTCGCGCAAATCGGCCTGTTCCCCGGCGCGGCGCACGGCGGCATTCAGGCGGGAAACGGCCAGGGCCGGCGTGCCGGCAGGCACGAAAAGCCCGAACCAGGCGGTGATCTGATAGCCGGGCAGGTTCCCGGCTTCGGCCACGGTTGGAATCTCCGGCAGCATGGCGGAACGCTGCGGGGAGGTGATGCCGAGGATACGCAGCTTCCCTTCGCGCGCCTGCGGCAGGATAACCAATTGATCAGCCACGAAAAGATCAACCCGACCCGCCAGCAAATCCTGCACCGCCAAGGGTGAGGACCGATAAGGCACGCGCAGCATCTTGGCGCCGGCCATATGGGCCATAAGCTCGGTCGAGACCTGCTGGGACGAAGACGCGGAGGCATAGGTGACGCCCTCCGGCTTCGCTTTCGCCTCGGCCAGCAATTCGGCCAGGTTCTGCCAGCGCGATTCTGCCCGCACCGCAACCAGCAGGGGGACAGAGCCAAGGGTTGAGACCGGGATGAAGGCGGTGTCCACATCAAAGGGCACGCGCTTGAACAGGGCGCCTGCGGCGGCATTGGTGGAATTGGTGCCGATCAGCACGGTCAGGCCATCGGGCGTGGCGCGGGCGACGGCCTCGGCCCCGATCAGCCCATTGGCGCCGGCGCGGTTTTCCACCACGACATTCTGGCCAAGGGTATCGCGCATTTTCTCGGTAAAGACGCGCGCGACCGTATCGGTGGCGGAGCCCGGGGCGAAGGGCACAATGGCGCGCACCGGGCCGGGCGGCCAATCCTGCGCGGTGGCAAGGCGTGGTGCTAAAGCCGCGGCGGGTAGGGCAGCGAGGAGATGACGGCGACGCATGGCGGACCTCTTTGTTATGTAATGCGGAATTTGGGGGCGCTGGGCGGCGCTCTGCAAGGGTTAATTCAGCATCAAGGCCTGGACATGGGCGGCCACTGAAGCGCCAAGGGCATCAAGATCATAGCCGCCCTCCAGCACTGAAACCATGCGCCCCGCAGCATGGCGCGCGGCCAATGCGCAAAGTTCTTCCGTGATCCAGGCGAAATCCGCCTCCGTCAGCCGAAGCTGCGCCAGCGGATCCGCGACATGCGCGTCAAACCCGGCCGAGATGATCAGCAATTCAGGCGCGAAGGCATCCAAAGCGGGCAGCAATAGTCTTTCCCATACGGCGCGAAACGCCGCGCCATCGGCGCCAGGCGGCAGCGTTGCGTTGAAGATATTGCCAACACCCCTTTCCTGCGGCGCGCCGGTGCCGGGATAAAGCGGCCATTGATGGGATGATGCCAGCATCAGCGATGCATCAGCCTCAAAACAGGCTTGCGTGCCATTGCCGTGATGCACATCAAAATCAGCGACCGCCACGCGCGTCAGCCGATGCACAGCCTGGGCATGGCGCGCAGCAATGGCTGCATTGGCAAAAAGGCAGAACCCCATGGGGCGCGCTGGTTCGGCGTGATGGCCAGGCGGGCGCGTGGCGCAAAAGGCGTGGCGAATGGGGCCAGAGCACACCGCATCCACCGCCGCCACTGCCGCGCCGGCGCTTCGCAGGGCGGCTTCGATGCTGCCATGGGACATGATGGTATCGGCATCCAGCGCGACACGATCGCCCTCGGCGGGTGCTGCTCCCAGAATCGCTTGCAGATAGGCTTCGGGATGCACGCGCAGGATTTGTTCGTGGGTTGCGCGCGGTGCTTCGGCGCGGGGCAGGGTGCTGAAGGCTTCCGCTTCCAGGGCGCGCGTCACGGCGCGCCAGCGGTCCGGGCATTCCGGGTGATGGGGGCCGGGGTCATGCGCCACGCAAGCGGCATGGGTCAGGATCAGCACGCTCATGCCGGTGGGTCGTCGCGCTTGCGGATGACGAAGCGATAGCTGCCCTGATCTTCGGAAAAGGCGACCAGCGCATGGCCGGTTTCGCGGCAAAAGGCGTTGAAATCGGGAACCGAGGCCGGGTCCGTCGCCAGCACCGTCAGCCGCGCCCCGGCTGCCAAGCCGCGCAACGTCTTATTCGCCTTCAGCACCGGCAAGGGGCAGGTCAGGCCCTTTACGTCCAGAATCGTCTCGCTCATGCGTTTTCTTCCACTATGCCTTGCGCGTCACTGCCAGTTCAGGCTTGCGGCGCCGCGCGCGCTTGACCAAGACTATTAGCATGAAACTCGGCATTGATCTGGGCGGCACCAAGACGGAAATCGTGGCCCTTGGCGATGATGGCGCTGTGCTGCTGCGCGAACGCCGCGCGAGCCCTGCGGATTATGAGGGCGTTTTGGCGACCATCACGGGCTTGGTGGCGGAAGCCGAAGCGCGGCTTGGCCAGCAGGGCAGCATAGGCGTCGGTATTCCAGGCAGTCTGAGCCCCGTGACCGGCCTGGTACGCAACGCCAATTCCCAGGCTTTGAATGGCCGCGCCTTGAAGCAGGATTTGGAAGCCCGCCTTGGGCGCGCGGTGCGCATCAGCAATGACGCGAATTGCCTGGCGATGAGCGAAGCCGCCGATGGCGCCGGCGCGGGCTACACTACGGTTTTTGCGGTGATCATCGGCACCGGCACGGGTGCGGGCATTGTCTCGGGCGGGCGGATTCTGGATGGGCCAAATGGCACGGGCGGCGAATGGGGCCATGTGCCCTTGCCTTGGATGCGGACTGAGGAATTTCCCGGGCCCCGCTGCTGGTGCGGCCAGCATGGTTGCCTGGAGACCTTTCTGTCCGGCCCTGCCTTGGCAGCGGATTGCGATGGGGCGGGGGCGCGTGATGCCTCTGGCCTGCCGGCGCGGGCGGCGGCGGGGGATCAGCGTGCGGCGGCAGCACTGGCGCGGCATGCGGATAGGTTGGCGCGGGCCTTGGCGATGATTGCCAATATCTTGGACCCGGATGTGATCGTGCTGGGCGGCGGCTTGTCCAATATGGCGCATCTCTATCGCGATGTGCCTGGGCTGATGGCGCGGCATGGCTTTGGCGATGTGGCGCGCACGCCCGTTGTGCAGGCGAAGCATGGCGATTCCTCGGGCGTTTTTGGCGCCGCGCGGCTTTGGGATGGCGGGTGATGGGGCGTAGCTTCAAAGCAGGAGCGGTCTATTTTCTGCTGCTATATGTGATTGGCTTTTTGCTGGGTGCGACGCGCGAATTGCTGCTGGCGCCGCGCCTTGGTGTTGCGGTGGCAAGTGCAATCGAGGCCCTTCCCATGCTCGCCGCCATTATCCATTTCGCGCCGCTGATCGCGCGCCGTTTTGGCATCCCGCCCAAATCCGGCGGGCGCATGCTGATGGGCGTCTTTGGGCTGGCACTGCTGATCGGTGCGGAAATCGCGATGACGCGGGCGATGCGCGGCCTTTCGCCCGAGCAATGGCTGGCGCATTTCGCAAGCTTTGAGGGCGCGATCTACGCGTTGTTGCTGGCGTGTTTTGCCGCCATGCCCTGGCTCCGGCGTTAATCCATGCCGGCACTCTGCCGCGATTGCTTCCATCACGCGGCCGAGGATTTCACGCGCTGCCCATCTTGCGGATCGCGCCGCATCATCGCCCACCCAGACGTGTTCCGCCTGACGGTCGCGCATATTGATTGCGATGCCTTTTATGCCAGTGTCGAAAAGCGCGACCAGCCCGAATTGGCGACGCGCCCGGTGATTGTGGGCGGCGGCACGCGCGGCGTGGTCGCGGCCTGTTGCTATATTGCGCGGCTTTCCGGTGTGCGCAGCGCCATGCCGATGTTCAAGGCGCGTGCCGCCTGCCCCGATGCGGTCGTGATCAAGCCTGATATCGCCAAATACGCCCGCGAAGGGGCACGCATCCGCGCAATGATGGAAGCGCTCACCCCCCTTGTGCAGCCGCTTTCGATAGATGAGGCAGTGCTCGATCTGCGCGGTACCGAAGCCTTGCACAACGCGCCCCCCGCCGTGGTGCTGGCGCGTTTTGCCCTGGCGGTGGAGCGCGAGGTGGGTGTGACAGTCTCGGTCGGTTTGGCGGCCAACCGGCTGATGGCGAAGCTGGCGGCAGAACGCGACAAGCCGAGGGGCTTCGCTGTGATCGGCGCGGGGGAGGCCGCCGCTTGGCTCGCGCCGCAATCCGTCGCGGTGCTGCCCGGCGTGGGGCCCGCCATGGCGAAGCGCCTTGCGGCGGCGGGGTTTGTGCGCCTTGGGCAATTGGCCGCTTTGGATGCGCGCGCTGCCTTGGCGCGCTTCGGCGCGGATGGCCCGGCGCTGGTGGCGCGTGCGCGCGGCGAGGATAACCGCGCCGTCAATCCGGCGCGAGAGACCAAAAGCATCAGCGCCGAGACGACGTTCGATACTGACATTGCGCTGCTGGCGGCGCTTGAGGCACCGCTCTGGCAGCTTTGCGAAAAGCTCGCGCGGCGGCTCAAGGACAAGGGCTTTGCGGCGGGCGGCTTGGTTCTGAAGCTGAAGACAGCCGATTTCGCGTTGCGGACCCGCTCTCAGCGCCTGCCGGAACCAAGCCTATTGCCGGAGGTGATTTTCGCCGCCGCCAGGCCTCTATTGCAGCGGGAAGCGGATGGCACAGCGTTTCGGCTGATTGGCATTGGCGCCCAGCCCTTGGCGCCGGCGGATCAGGCGGATCGCGGCGATCTGGCAGACCCGGAGGCACCGCGCCGCGCGGCGCGCTGGAAGGCGATGGAGGCTTTGCGGGCGCGCTTTGGCGAAGACGCGGTAATGGCCGGGCGCGGCTTTAAGGCGAAACCAGCGCCGGAAGCCGAACCGGAGAGTAATGAAAAGTAAGGCTTAGAGCGTTTTCAAGCCACGTGGCCGCAATTGGCGGTTCGGCAAAGGCTCTAGCGGCGCGCCGGGGCTTGCGCCACTTCTTCAAAGCTCCGCACCTCATCCGGGCGGAGTGAGCGCGCATTGGCCAGTACCGGGCCACCAGGCCGCGGCGTGGCGGCGGTACGCACATAGCCATTATCAGGGCGATCATAGATGAAGCCCTGGATCGGATAGATGCGGCCCATATTCTCCTGATCCCGGCCCACCTGCACCCGCACCGAAGACCAGTCATTATTCAGCGACACATCAATCACCGACACATCGGCCATGATGGACCCGCGACGAATGCCGGGGCCACCCCAATTGGCGTGATGAATCAGCACTTCGCGGGCGCTGATCACTTCCTGCACCACCGCCACATGGCCGGCATGCATCTGGCCGGTACGGGCAAACGCCATTACCGCGCCCGGTTCCGGTGCATGGCCACGTGCGTAGAGCCCGGCCGCATTATGCCACCAATCGCCACCATTGCCCCTGATCGCCATGCCTGTCGCTTGGCGCACATAAGGCACGCAGGAAATGCCGCCCGCGGGGACGCTCAGGGCGATTCGACGCGCCTGCTCAGCGGAGCGGCGCGGCCCTTGAACGATCTGATTGACCCTGACCGGCTGCGCCTGCGCATTTGAACGCGCCTGCACCGGCTTGGCGGCAGGTTGCCGCTGGGTGGAGGCATTCGGCTTGTTCTGCGGATTGGCAGGGCTGGCATCAGCCTGATAGGAAGCGCAAGCAACGCCCAGGGCGATACAGGCAGACGCGATCAGCCGAAATGTCTTCATAATCGTTCAAAGCCCCCAGTAGATGCGACGCTCGAGCGTTCTGGGGGGAGGTAAGCTGCTGACGCGTCCGTGAACAAGCCTGGTGGTTGTAACTTGGTGAAACCTAGCGTGATTAGCTGAATGCAGCTGTTGAGAAGCAAGAGTTTTAGGAATTTCGTCTGTGACTTTTGGCAGAATTGGGGCAAGGTCACAGTGTGGTGACTTTCATGCCACAGTCCTATCAAGGATTCGCCGATCAGCAACCCGTCCCGAAATCAGTCAATTTTTCAGGAAGCGCAGTGGTTATGCTCTTCAATTAGGAAAATTGGCATAGACCGCAAGGGGCATTCCAGCGCTTGGCGGTACCGTCAAGAAAAAGGCGGCGGCCCTTGGCAGGACCGCCGCCCTTCAGACAAGCCCTGTAGCGTTGATCAGGCCGCTTGCAGCCGCTTGATCAGGGCCTGGGTGGCTTCGCGCAGCTGCACCGCTTCGTCGGCCACGGTGCGGCTTGCATTCGTGATGCTGCCCATGGCCTTGCCGGCATCTTCCGCCATGCCAGACACACGGCCGATGGAACCTTCCAGGCCATCCACCGCCTGGGCGGCATTGCGCAGGCTGGAAGCGATTTCCGCCGTGGTGGCGGATTGTTCTTCCACTGCCGCGGCGATGGCGGTGTTCTCACCATCCAACTGGCTGATGCGGGACACGATATCGCCGATGACATTCACCACGTCGCCGATGATGTTCTGCATCGCGCCGATTTCGGTCTGGATGCTTTCCGTCGCCTTGGCAGATTGCGCGGCCAGGTTCTTCACTTCAGAAGCCACCACTGCGAAGCCCTTACCAGCTTCACCGGCACGGGCCGATTCGATCGTGGCATTGAGCGCCAGCAGATTGGTCTGCGCGGCGATGGTGCCGATCAGCCCCGTGACATCATTGATGCGTACGGATGCCGCATTCAGCCCATCCACCAGGCTGCTGACGCGATCCGCCTGTTCCGCAGCACCGCGCGCGGTTTGCGCCACGGCAGTCACGCGGTTGGAGACTTCTGAAATCGCAACCGTCAGTTCCTCAGCCGCGGCGGAGACGGATTGGATGCCGTGATTGGCTTCCGTTCCCTCGTTCGCGGCGGAGCGAGCCTGGGCCAGGGTGGCATCCGTGACCGAGGCGACCTTGCTGCCTTCCTGCACCAGCATGGCGGTGCTTTCGGAAAGGGTGCCGACCGATTGGCCAACCGCGCGATCCAGATCGCCCGCAATGCTTTGGATGGCAGCGCGGCGCGCTGCTTCCATTTCCGCCCCACGCGTCGCTTCCGCCGCACGCAGCTTTTCAGCTTCAACCAGGCCTTCGCGGAAGACAGTCGCGGCACGCGCCATCTCGCCCACTTCATCCTGACGATCGGTACCGCTAAATTCCTTGGAAAGATCGCCTTTCGACATGTTTTCCATGCCAGAGGCAAGCGATCCCAGGGGGCGGGTAACACGGGCAACCACAACCCAGCCGGCAGCAATCAGCGCAGCAAGGGAGAAAAGCCCCAGTAGCGCAATGATCATTGTGGCTTGGGTGACCGAGGTCACTTCATTGGCAACTTTGTCATTCGTTTCGGCCACGATGGTGTCCATCATGCCGCCAATCGATTCCGTGAAGGGGTCAATCGCCTGATAGAGCTGTTCCTTGATCAGCTGTTCAAGCTGCGCGCTGTTCTTGGCAGCCGTGATGCGCACCAGCTCCTGCGTCACCTGTTCCGCCGGGGCGCGGCGTTCACGCGCTTCGGCGAAAGCTTGCTGCACGGAAGGCGGCAATTCTGCCTGGGTAAGGGCTGACCAAGCGCGATTGATGTTCTTCACCGCATCGGCAAGGCTAGTTGCACCTTCTTCCCAGGTGAAATTGCCATTGCGCATCTTGTGGGATGCATCCACCACGAAAACCGCATAGGCATCAGACAACGCCTTCAGATCAATCAGCGGTGCCACGGCATTCGCCTTGATTTCGGTGAAGCTCTGCGCATTGTGACGCATGGATACCCAGGCATAGATGGCAGCACCGGCATTCACCGCGCCGATCATCGCAAGGATGGTGAGCAATAGGGGGGCAATTCTGATACGCATCTTCCGGCGTGCTCCTTTCGTGGACCTGCCGCATTTTGCAGGCAGGGTCCTTGCTGAAAGGTGACCAGGGGTATTGAGCCGCAAAAAACTTTTGCTGGCTAAGGTTAATGGGCGCCTTGAGGATGCGCGAGCATTCCCGCTGTGTTCTGCATTTTTACGGGGCATGGGGTTACCCAAGCCTTAATGCAAAGATGAAGTCGCGTTCAATTACGCTTTAAGTTGCCGCAGACTTCAACAGGAAATAGGGTTTTGCGCGATGCTGCCTTCATCTTATGCTGAGCATCGCGCGAATAAGATTAACCCCTGAACCCAGCCTAATTTTGATGAAATTACCTTATTCAAAAAAATAGGGGTTGGACCAGGCACGCTTGCCTGCGGCATCCGCTACCACGATGCGCGCAAATCCCCCGTCACGCAGCTTTTCCAGGGGTAGCACCGTCCGGGTCTGCAAGGGTGCCACGGATTGCGCCGCGGATGATCCGCGCCCTAGCACCATGATGCTGGATGCCGGGCTACAATGCACCTCAACGCTGTCCTCCCCCCACAGAATGCCTTCAATCCGCGGGCCTTGGCTTGCGTAGAAATGCCCGGCTTTCAGCGCGGCCAGCAGCGCTTCCGGTTCATTCGCGCTGGCCTTCACCATGACCCAGCCGCCGAACCAATCCTCGCAGGCAAAATGCGCGTCATCCACCGCAATCAGGGAAACGCGCCGCCCATCCGTCAGCAGCCGATCCGCCAGAAAGGCGCCGCCACCGCGATCAGTGCGCACCTGGCTGGTGTGGTTGTAGATCTCAACGGCGTGCGCTGCCGCGATGCTATGCCCATCATCTGCCGTCAGCCCGTACCAGCCGGGATGGGCAATGGCGACGAAGGCACCGGCTTCGGCACAACGCGCAGCCAGCGCCGCACCATCTTCCCCGGGCGGGGTTGGCGCGAAATCAAGCGGCAAGCCAACCGCCAGGATATGCCAAATCTCCCCGAGCGAGGTCGCCGGCGCATGAACCTCAGCACCCAGCAGGGTGGTGAAGCCAGGCGCGCGGAAGCGGCGCGTATCTGCGATGGGGAAATTGTAGCGAGCCATGAAATGGTCCGTCAGCGCCATGAAATCATAACCGCCACGGCGATAGGTCTCCACCACATCCTCAGGCGCGCGCTTGCCATCTGATAGCGTGGAATGGGTGTGGATGTTGCCCTTAAGGAAGCGCCCCGGCGCGGCAAAGACGGGATCAAGCTGCATCGGGGACCTCGGCTACTAAGTGGTTTTCTTCCCGGCCTTACTAAAGCCTAAAGCCGGATCGTGAAATTGCGCCCACGGCCTGGGGGTAGGGTATCTCTCTGACGCACGGCATGGGGCGGGAAATTTCACCAAGCAATCGCCAGAGGAAAAGAAAATCTTTCTTTTTTCGGGCTCTTGCACTGGCTTCAAGATGAGCTTTTTTCTTGTGAAGATTTGGAGAAGCCGCATGTCGAAGGTCTTTGTCATTCACGAAAATGATGCCTGGGTAGAACCGCTGCGCGCGGCCTTCGCCCGCCTTGGCACGCCTTATGAGGAATGGTTCCTCGATGAAGGCGTGCTTGACCTGACCACGCCGCCGCCCGAGGGCGTTTTCTATAATCGCATGAGTGCCTCATCCCATACGCGCGGCCATACTTATGCGCCGGAATATGCGGGGGCGGTGATTGAGCATTTGGAACGCCATGGCAGGGCTGTGGTGAATGGCCGGCGCGCCTTGCAGTTGGAACTATCAAAGGTTGCGCAATATGCGGCGCTGGCGGGTTTCGATATCCCAACGCCGCCGACCATTGCCGTGGTGGGGACGCAGCATCTTGCGGCCGCTGCGGAAAGGCTCGGCTTTCCGGTGATCTTGAAACATAACCGCGCCGGCAAGGGGCTTGGCGTGCAATTGATCTTGAGCGCGGGCGCTTTGCGCGAAGCGGTGGCGAAAATTGCGGCGGACCCCGATCCCTTCGCCGCGCCGCGCGATGGGGTATGGCTGGTGCAGCGCTATATCGAAGCGCCTGAGCCCTTCATCACGCGGGCCGAATTCATCAATGGCAGATTCCTCTATGCCGTGCGGGTGGATACATCTGAAGGGTTTGAGCTTTGCCCGGCGGATGTCTGCGCCATGGAACCAGGTGCGGTGTGCCCCGCCGTAGCGCCTGGCGAGAAGTTCCGCATCATTGAAGGCTTCACCCACCCCTTGCTGCCGCGCATGGAAGCCTTTTTGCGCGCCAATGGCGTTGGCGTGGGCGCGATTGAATTCATCACGGATCGCGCCGGCAACACCTTCGCTTATGATGTGAATACCAACACGAATTACAATGGCGATGCCGAAGCCCGCGCCGGTCTTTCCGGTATGGGCGCTATTGCGCAATTCCTGACGGGTTTGCTGCAACAGCAACAAGCCAAGGTGGCGTGAGCATTTTCAAGCCAAGTGAAAAACTTGGCGGGTCGGAAAATGCAACCAGATAAAGATTTTATGCGTGTCCAGTGAAGGAAGGTGAGGGGGAGACGCCCCAGTTCATCATGGCAGAACTTGATGCGTCATGATATATCATGATGCCAGAATGAACAGGAAAGTACCAAATGACCGAACCCACCCGTGAAAAATTCGCAACCCAGGTGAAGTCTGAAACTCTCGCCACCTTGCGTGGCCTCGCCAAGATCGAAGGGCGGCAGTTACAGGCGCTTGTTGAAGAAGCGCTCTCTGATCTCATTGACAAGCGCAAGCGCGCCCGCCCGCGCGCGCATGTCATGGCGGCCTATGAGGCGACCCATGAGAAGTATGCCGAGCTTTACGCGAAGCTCGCTGAATGACGGATTACCTGACCATCATTGAGGTCCTGGCAATCCATCACGACCAGATCAAACGCTATGGCGGCGCCCATGGCGTTCGCGATTTTGGGCTTCTTGAGGCCGCTCTTTATCGCCCACAGACGGGCTACTACGAGGACGTGATCGAGGAAGCTGCGGCGCTTTGGGAGAGCCTTGCCATGAACCATCCCTTTGTTGACGGGAATAAGCGTGTCGCAGCAGCGGCCATGATCACCTTTTTGGCGATCAACGGCTATGCGATCAGGCCAAATTCTGGGGAAATGTACCGATTTATCATCGAAAACCTGGAAGGCAGGTCATTCCGCCATGACCGCCTTGCTGCATGGTTGCGCGCGAACACGGTGGGCGTGGATCATCAGACGGGAGATAAGGGGCGGCAATCATGATCCACATGGGTCAGCCGAAGGTGTTCAGCAAATCATCCACCTGCACTGGCGTCAGGCTGCGTGCGCCGGCACCGCGTAGCAGCAGCGCAAGGCGGGCCGCTTCTTCCAATTCCTCCGCCGCATGGACAGCATCTTCCAAAGTCCGGCCCGATACCACCGGGCCGTGATTGGCGAGCAGCACAGCCTTGGCAGTCTTGGCGGCTTCGTGGATATCATTTTCCATCGCGCCATCGCCGGGGCGGTAATAGCGGATCACCGGCAAAAGCCGCCCGACACGCATGACGAAATAGGGCGTGAGCGGCGGGATGGGCGCGACCTCTCCGGGTTCGGCGAGGCAAGCAATGGCGGTGGCATGGGTTGAATGCAAATGCACCACCGCCCCTGCATCGGGCCGTGCGGTCAGCACCGCGCGATGCATGAAGACTTCCTTGGAAGGCTTGTCGCCCGAAACATACGAAAAATCCGGCGCCAGTTTCGATATGCGCGCGGGATCAAGCCGGCCCAGGCA
>CAMCEP010000019.1 GCA_945873675.1 Asaia bogorensis | reverse complement strand
GCCTATTGGCGCGGCGATCACCGCAACGCCATGCTGAGCCGGATTTATGGCACCGCCTGGCGCGACCAGAAGGAACTCGACGCCTATTTGTTGCAGTTGGAAGAAGCGGAAAAGCGCGACCACCGCAAGATTGGCAAGGAAATGGGGCTTTTCCACCTGCAAGATGAGGCAGTGGGTTCGGTCTTCTGGCACCCCAAGGGCTGGCGGCTTTATCGCACCGTGGAAGCCTATATGCGCCGGCGGCTCGATATTGCTGATTATCAGGAAGTGAAGACGCCGCAGCTGGTGGATCGGAAGCTCTGGGAAGCTTCCGGCCATTGGGAAAAATTCCGCGAAAACATGTTCGTGGCGCGCGTGGAAGATGAAGACGAAAAAGACCGCGTGCTGGCGTTAAAGCCGATGAATTGCCCCTGCCATGTGCAGATTTTCAATCAGGGCTTGCGATCCTACCGCGAATTGCCGTTGCGCATGGCGGAATTCGGCGCTTGCCATCGCTATGAACCCTCGGGCGCCTTGCATGGCATCATGCGGGTACGCAGTTTTGTCCAGGATGATGCGCATATCTTCTGCGCCGAAGAACAGATCGCTGATGAAACAGTGCGTTTCGTCGCACTTCTTTCTTCCATCTATCGCGATTTCGGCTTTACAGAATTCCGCGTGAAGTTCTCTGACCGCCCGGCGCGGCGCGCGGGTACGGATGCGGTGTGGGACCAGGCGGAAGGCGCGCTGAAAGACGCCTGCCGCATTGCGGGGGTGGAATATGAATTGAACCCTGGTGAGGGCGCCTTCTACGGCCCCAAGCTGGAATTCGTGCTGCGCGATGCCATTGGCCGCGATTGGCAATGCGGCACGCTGCAAGTGGATTTTGTGCTGCCGGAGCGGCTGGATGCCGAATATGTCGCGGAAGACGGCACGCGCCGCCGGCCCGTCATGCTGCACCGCGCCATATTGGGGTCCTTTGAGCGCTTCCTTGGCATTTTGATCGAAGAACATGCCGGGCGCTTCCCGCTATGGCTCGCCCCCGTTCAAGTCGTGGTGGCGACCATTGTGGATGAAGCCGCACCCTTCGCCCGCCAGGCCGCCGCCGCTTTGCAAAAGGCCGGGGTGGCGGTGTCGCTTGACCTTAGGAATGAGAAAATCAACCGCAAGGTGGTCGATCATATTGACCAGCGCGTGCCCATCCTGGCCGTGATTGGCCGGCGAGAGGCTGAGGAAGGCACCATTGTGCTCCGCCGCCTGCCGGGGCGGGATCAGGAAACGCTGAACTTGGCCGATGCCGTGGCGCTGCTGGCGGGCGAGGCAACGCCGCCTGATCTGCGCGCCTGACGCCGCAGTCACGGAAAAATGCGGCGCCGGGGGCCGCAGCCCACGACCAAAACTTGCAGTAGGCTTCCCAAAAGCCCATAAATGCGCCGTTCTGAAAACCACGACAGGAGAGTACCATAGCTCGACCCCCTCTGCCCGCCGCCCAGCAGGCCCCCGCGCGTGAAGGCCCGCGTATCAATGATGAAATCCGCGTCCCTCAGGTCCGCCTGATTGATGACGCCGGAGAGATGATCGGCGTCATGTCCGCCCGCGAAGCGCTTATCCGCGCTTATGATGTGGGCCTCGACCTGGTCGAAATCTCACCCAATGCGGTGCCGCCTGTCTGCAAGATCCTGGATTACGGGAAATACAAATACGAACAGCAGAAAAAGGCGAATGAGGCGCGCAAGAAGCAGAAGGTCGTCGAAATCAAGGAAATCAAGGTTCGTCCGAATATTGATGACCATGATTACGATGTGAAGATGAAGCAGATGCGGAACTTCATCGGCGAAGGCGACAAGGTGAAGGTGACTTTGCGCTTCCGTGGCCGTGAAATGGCGCACCAGGAATTGGGCGTGAAGGTGCTGGAACGCATTCGTAACGACCTGACCGAATTGGTGAAGGTCGAACAAATGCCGAAGCTGGAAAACCGCCAAATGGTGATGGTGGTTTCACCAAAATAGATGATGTGGGCCGGGCGGCCGCTTGAATAAAGCTAGCGCGTGCCCGGATCACATTCGCTCACCGAATAAGCTCTAGACAGGCAAGGTGATGCGGGCGGCGAAGCCAGTTTCATGCCATTCTGGCACGAAACTACCGTGAAGCTGGGTTTCGATAATTGCCGTCAATAGCTTGCCGCCAACGCCATGGCGCGCGGGCCGGGTGACTGGCGGCCCGCCGGTTTCCTGCCAGAACAGCCGAATGACCCCCTCAGCCTCATCCAACTGCCAGCTGACCGCGAGGCACCCTTCAGGCCGGCTGAAGGCGCCATGTTCATGTGCATTGCTGGCCAATTCATGCACGGCAAGCACCAATGGCTGTACGCGCTGCGCCGACACACGAAGTGGCGGTCCATCCAGCGTGAAGCGGTTTTCGGATTCTGACTGCCGGGCAAAGGGCATCATCTCTCCGCGCAGGATGGCGGCCAAATCCGCCCCGGACCAGGCTTCGGCGGACAGCATCGCCTGGGCGCGGGAAAGGGCGGCGATGCGGCCCTGTACGCGGGATGCGTAGCGCGCCGGGTCTTCCCGCATATTCAGCCGCAGGATGGATTGGATCACGGCCAGGATATTCTTGGCGCGATGATCCAATTCGCGGATCATCAATTCCCGCCTGGCTTCAGCTTCCTTGCGCGCGGTGATATCACGCGTCACGCCGGTGAAAATCTGCGCTGTTCCCGTTCCCGGATCACGCCGCACAACACGGCCGAATGTTTCCATCCAGCGCCATTCCCCTGCGGGCCCACGGAAGCGCACTTCCATCTGAAGTTCCTTGGCCTCACCGCTCATCACCCGGCGCTGATTTTGCTGCAATGCGGGCAGGTCATCTGGATGAATCGCCGGATAATCGCCGGGGTAAGTGGTGTTGGTCAGGGCTTCCGGCATGCTCAGAATTTCACGCATGCGCTTGGAACGCCAAATGGTGCCGCGCACCATATCCATTTCCCAAGTGCCAAGCTTGGTGGCATCAAGCAGCATAGACAGGCGCTGGCCCTCATCGGCCAATTGGGCGCTACGTTCGGCAACGCGGGCTTCAAGTTCAGCCTTGGCGTCCAGCAAGGCGGCTTGTTGCTGCGCTACCCGCCAAATAAGGGCAGCAAGCGCCAGCATGGCGAACAGGCCAAAGGCCAGCACGTGCCAGACTTCCCGCCACCAATCATGCAAAATCTTGGCGTGTGGAATGACAGCCACAGCGTACAGCATCGGGTGTTCGGCAAGCTGCCGGTAAGCTAGCAGCATCGGCTCTCCGGTCACCGGCAGGGCCGCGCGAAAGCTGCCTGTAGCGTGGCCCTGTGCCATTTCCTGCCATAGCCGCCCGTCAGGCGGCAGGCGGGGCGGCGGCCCAGGCAATTGGGGATGACGGGTCAAAACCTCCCCATCCCGGCGGATGATCGCGATAATCTCCCCAGCCTGGATCGAAACCCGCGCCAGCCCGGCACCAAACCAGGCCTCATCCATCGCCACCATAACGGCGCCACTACTGGGCAGGTGGCGGGCGCGGCTGATCGCAAAAAAGCGCCGGCCATCAGCAGGCCTATCAATGGCCTGGCTGACCCAAGGCGCGCCTTCCGGAATGCGTTCCAGCGCCGTGAAATATTCCCTGGTGGCCAAACTGCCGGCGGGCGGCGGCGAAGCACTGGCCGCCGCCAATACTGACCCATCCGCGCCAAGCAGCTTGGCGTCTAAGGCCAAATGGAGCCGCGTAATCTGGCTTTGCAAATGGCGGTGCCATTGCGCCTCATCGGCGCGAATTTCCGCCTCAGCCACGCCGCGCGTCGCATCACTGATGCGATCTGCCGCCATCATATGGGAATGGATAACGCGGGAGGCATATTCCGCCGCACCGTCCGCCGCGTGCCGGACGCGGTCTTCCGCCTGTACCCAAAGGTTGTCCCAGGTCACCATCACGGAAAGCGCAAGCATACCGGCGGGCAGCACAAGCGCGAGCCACAGCAGCGCGTAAATGGTCGCAAACCGCCGCGGCTTCGGGGCGCGGCCCTCCGGCCCGGGCGGGGGGGCTGCCCTCTTTTCATCATTGGCACGCCCCCAACTGGCAGGCGGGCCTGACGGGGTCATTTCCGTGTATGCCAAGCTCACGACCACTACAAATCCCCACAGCGTGTTCACAGATCGCAGAGCTTTCTTATCGCGCGATTCGGTAAAATGAGGATGCCGAAATCGTCATCTGCTGGTTCACAAATCCGTTATGGCAATGCGCGAATGATGCGCCGCCGACACAACCGGTGTGACCCTTGCCGCCCTTGCTGTGGCACGCAATAAGCTTAGGAAAACGCAACGGTTGTGACCATGTCGCTCAGCCCCCTCACCAGTCTTGAGATCGCTGCCGCCCGCAACCCGGCTGGGGCGTTGGACCTGTTGCTCTCCACGCTCAGGCGGCTTGCCAGCGGTGTCAGCCTGGAAGAACTCGCCGCACCGGAAGCAGCACAGGGCAAGGTGGTTCTGGCGACACGCCTGGCCGCCACCCTGACCCGCATCATGACCGACCCAGCCATTCGCTTTGATGACAGTGCCATGCTGCGTTTGGCGGCTGCCGGGCGCGTCTTGGATCACATTCTTGGCCTAAGCGGCTTTGGCAATGCGGACCACATCCTGCGCATGCTGGGTGCGGCCGATACGGATGGGCTCCGGCGGCTTTTTCAGGAAGACCGGCGGGGTTTAGCCAAGGCTTGGCTGCTGTTTTCAGTCGATTCGGCACTGCCCATCGATATGCGGGCCTTGCTGGAAGCGCCGGCACCCCTCGCGCTGCTGGTGGCCATGTGCCTGATTTCGCAAAAACCCATCCTGACCGAGCTCGGGTATCAGCGCCGTGAGGCGCTGGTCAGCCTGGCCAGGCGCCTTCAGCCTGTGCCGTTACCGCTTTCGGTGGATCATCTGGTGCTGCTATCCGCCGCTTGGATGCTGTGTTCCTATGCGTCAGCGCGCGACAAGCATGGCATCAAGCCAGTGCTGAACCGCGTGCTCCGCCATTGGGCGGAAGGGATTGGCCTGAGCGATGCGGCGCTGCCCGCGGTCCGTGCGCTGAAGACGCGCCCGACCCTGCTGGTCGCGGCCGAGATCATGCATTCCAACCATGTGCAATATCGCTATTTCGGGCAGTATCTGCGCCAGCTTCGTGAGCGTTTCCGCTTGGTGCTGGTGACCGAGGGTGCCCCCGCCGATAGCCATGTGCAGGCCTTGTTTGATGAAATACGGGTCTTCAAACGCGAAGGCGGTACTGGGTATTTCAACAAGCTGGCTGCTGAAATCAAGGCCATCGCCCCCGACATGATCTTCTGGCTGAGTGTGGGCATGCGCCATTGGGGGCCGGTAATCGCCAATTTTCGCCTGGCGCCCATTCAATTCGTGGGCCTTGGCCATTGCGCTTCCACCTTTTGCGATACGATGGATTACTACTTTACCGAAGAAGGCTTTGTCGGGGACCCGCACTTGCTATCCGAGCAATTGGTCCTGCTGCCGGATGACAGCCTGATTTTCGAAAGATCGCCCTATTACACGCCGCTGGCGCCAATCATTCGCGAAATCGCCAATCCCTTGCGTGTGGCGCTGCCATCCAATCTGCTGAAGCTCAATCCGCATTTCATTGGCGTCTTGCGCAAAATCCGGGAAAGGGCGCGCCGGCCAGTGGAATTTCATGTTTTCCCGAATGTGAGCGGTCTTGAATTGCTGTCAACGCAGCGCCTGTTCGATCAATATTTGCCGGGTAGCACTGTTTATCCGATCAAGCGCTACAATGATTACCTGGCCGATGTTAATGCCTGTGACATCAATCTGAGCCCCTTCCCCTTTGGCGGTCTGAATGGCGTTGTGGATTCCTTCCGTCAGGGCATTCCGCTGATTACGTTGGAAGGGCCCGATTTGCCCGCACGCCTTGATTCCATGATGCTGCGCCGGCTTGGCATGCCCGAATGGCTGATCGCACAGAATGAGAACGACTATATCGCCGCGGCGCTCCGCCTAATTGACAATGACGCGGAACGGGTTGCGCTCAGCCGCAAAATCCTGGCGCTGGATGTGGAAAGCGTGATTTCGGGCGATGGCACCACGAAGCTCAAGCGCGATGTGGTGGATGCGGTTTGGTGGATTTACCAGAATCATGAGGCGATCAAGGCTTCCGGCCGCAAGGTGTTTCGTGCGGCGGATCGCAAGGCCTTCCCAAATAGCTGAAAGGGGCGCTTTCAGCCGGGCGGTGCAGGCATTACATGCGCGTGATGTCCAAACCCGCCCTTGTCTGGTTCCGCCAGGATCTGCGTCTTGCTGATAACCCAGCGCTGCATGCCGTGGCCGATCGGCCCATCCTGCCGGTTTTCATCCTTGACCCAGAAGCCGCCGGCGCCTGGGCGGAGGGCGGTGCTTCCCGCTGGTGGCTGCATCATAGCCTTGCCGCGCTGTTGCGCGACCTGAAAGCACTCGGCGCACCGCTTTTGGTGCTGCGGGGGGCGGCGCTCGATCTGCTGCCGAAGCTGGCGGCTGAGATCGGCGCCGATGAAATCCATGCGGGACGCCTGACCGAGCCCTGGGCGCGCGCGCGCGATGCCAAGCTGGCCGAAGCCCTGCAAGGCGCGGGGCAGAGGCTGGTGCTGCATCGGTCGGCCCTGCTGCATGAACCACATCTGGTGCGCACCGGGGCAGGCAAGCCCTATGCGGTCTATACGCCTTTCTCCCGCACGCTATTCGGTTTTGGCGACCCCGCCGCGCCGATCCCGGCGCCGAAGCGCTTACGGGCAGCGGCGGGTGTGCCGGCGGGCCTGGACATCCCCGCCCTTGGCCTGCTGCCGCGCCCGCCTGAACCTGATTGGGCGGCGGGCTTCGGCGCGGTTTGGCAACCGGGGGAAGCCGGGGCCGCGCGGCGGCTGGCTGATTTTCTGGCCTCCGGCGTCAATGCCTATGCCGATCGGCGCAATGAACCGGCGGCCAAGGGGGGGACCTCCGGCCTTTCGCCTCATTTGCATTTTGGCGAAATCTCCCCGCGCCAGGTCTGGGTGGCGGCGCGGGAAGCCGCTCCCCATGGGGGCGCGGGGCTGGAGACCTTCCTGAAGGAGGTTCTCTGGCGGGAGTTTTCGCATCATTTGCTCTGGCACCGCCCGGAAATGCCGGAAGCGCCGCTGCGCGCCGATTTCGCGGCTTTCCCTTGGGCGCCGGATGCGGCGCTGCTCCGCGCCTGGCAGAGGGGGCAGACCGGCTATCCCATTGTTGATGCCGGCATGCGCCAGCTTTGGCAGACCGGCTGGATGCATAACCGGGTGCGGATGATCACGGCTTCGTTTCTCGTGAAACATTTGCTGCAACCCTGGCAGGACGGTGAGGCCTGGTTCTGGGATACGCTGGTGGATGCGGACCTCGCGGCCAATAGCGCGTCCTGGCAATGGGTTGCGGGCTGTGGGGCGGATGCCGCGCCCTATTTCCGCATCTTCAACCCAGTGCTGCAGGGCGAGAAATTCGACCCGGAAGGGGCATATATCCGTGCCTGGTGCCCGGAATTGGCCAAGCTGCCCGCGCGCTTCATCCATAAGCCCTTCGACGCGCCGGAGATGATCCTGCGCGGTGCTGGGGTGGCGCTTGGGCAGAATTACCCGAAGCCGATCATTGGCTTGGCAGAGGGTCGCGCGCGGGCACTGGCAGCCTTTGCGAGGCTGCGCAGCGCATGATCACACCCGCGGCTTTGCGCCGCAGCGGCTTTTCCGGGCTGCGCGTGGTAGGGGATGTGCATGGGGAGGCGGAGGCTTTTGAGGCCGCCATCGCGGGGGCGCAATCGCTTGGCCTTTTCACCATCCAGCTTGGTGATTTGGTGGATTACGGGCCGGATAGCCCAGGCGTCTTGCGCCAAGCCTTTGCCATGCTCGATGCAAGGCGCGGGATCTTCCTGCTGGGCAATCACGAACACAAACTGCGCCGCGCGCTGATTGGCCATGAAACGGGGCGGCTTTTTGTCACACCGGAAGGGCTTGGCCGCACGCTGGAACAACTACGCGCCGCACCGGATGGCACGGCGCTGGCCGAACGCGCGGTGACTGAAATTGCCCGCGCCCCGGCCTGGCTCAGGTTGGGGCAGGCCATGTTCATCCATGCGGCCTATCACGATGCCATGCTGCATCGCGCTGCGCCTGAAGATGCCGGCACACGCCGCCCAGATGGCGCGCTATCCCGCGCCCTTTATGGCGAAGTGACCGGCCAGCGCGGGCCAGATGGCTACCCGATGCGCGCCACGCGCTGGGTGGGGCGCATTCCGCAGGGCATCACGGCCTATGTCGGGCATGATAATCGTTCGTCCAATGGACGCCCGCATGAAATGCGCGGCGCGCTTGGTGGGCGCGCAATTTTTCTTGATACCGGCGCCGGCAAGGGCGGCGCGCTCGCCTGGATTGATTTGCCGTTTGAGGCGCTCGAGCAGGTGTAATTCACCCTCCAGATTTTGGAATAGCGAAATCCTTCGCCATGGGTCCCGAGGCAATTTCCAATATCGCTTCACCCCTTGCAGGCGGATCGCGTTGCGTATGGGCGCGATCTATTCGCCCCATTTTTGAAGGTATTTCATGTAATTCTGTCGCCAATCGGGCTTGCCAAGTCCTGGCCCCACGCTCGCATGGGTAATTGCTATCGCACAACACCCAAGAACCAACCCCGCCGCCCGCGCGCTTCGACAGAAATCCATGTCGTAGAAATGGAAATCGAATTGCTCATCGAATCCCACAGCTGCGGCGCGCAGCGCGTCACGCTTGGCGGCAAGCAATACACCGTCGAGCAATTCGCATCCCGCTGGCGTGGGGCCATAATAATCAATCGGCCCGAAGGGCGTCTTGGCATGGGCCACGGCACCGCTGTGGTTTTCCCGATCCTTGCCCCAAATACCCCCAGGCCCTGGTGACCCGAATAACCAGGAGGGTTGCCTGGGGACGCGGCGCCGATTGCCGGCAACACCGATGATATCGAAGGCCCGCAACCCGTCCACGATCCGATCGGCGAAGAAATAATCGTCTATCCAAACATCGTCATGGATAAAGACCAGTATTTCGGCGGTATCGGGGGCCTGAAGCGCCTTGTTGTAGACCACGGGCAGGCCCGGATTACCCCCAAAAGCGATGCGCGCATTGATGCGTTTATCGAAGGCTAGGCGCTTCAAGGAGGCGCCAAGCGGGGTCTTCTCAGCGAAGTCATCCGCCGAGTGCCGCGTGCCGCACACAATGGTGATCATGATGCACCAAGCCTTGGCTTCACCCCCAAAGCTTCGGGTTCGCCAAATCCCGCGCAATGCGTTCGGCGGCGGCGTCCAGCAAAGCCTCACCCTTCGCGGCCGTGGCGCTACGCGCATCGCCGATCACGCCATTGGCGCTGAGTTCCTTGAAGGAACGCCGCCGTGCCAGCGCCGCGGGTTGGCCTTCAACCCGCGTACTATGCGGGCCATGCTGTTCGGAAAGCCGCGCAGGGCGCACCGCTTCGGGCATCAGGGTCATGACCATGGAAGCCTCAGCCTCACACGCATGCAGCACATTGGATTGGCGTTCCAGAATGGGCGCGAAGGCATCGCCCGCCATGTGCCAATAAGTCGCGGCAGCAACGGGAATACCGCTTTCGGCCTGCGCATCAACGGAAGCGACCGCGACCGCTTCAGCATTGCCGCCATGGCCATTCAGCAGCATGGCGCGCTTGAAGCCGGCGCGCGCGGCAGAACGCACAATGCCGCGCAAGACGCCACTAAAAGCTGCATAATCCAGCGTGACCGTGCCGCCGAAGGGCACGTGATGTTCGGCCAAACCGGTCCAGACGCAGGGGGTTACCACCACCTGCTCACCGGCGGCGACCATGCGTCGCGCCACACGATGCGCGACACCGGTGGCGCAGATGATATCAACGCCGGTCGCGAGTGCGGGACCGTGTTGTTCCAGGGATGCCACCGGAATGATCACCAATGCCCCCGCCGCGGCGCGGGCATTGAGTTCTTCGGATGTCATCTTCATCCATTCGATTTCGGTCGTCATGTGGTACGCTCCAGGGTGACAGGAAAAATTGAGCAAGGCCTGATCAAGCCTCAATAGCTTCGCAATTCATGCTTCCATCGGGGCGATCAATAAGCAAGGGCCGGGTGCTTAACCTGTCTCACCCCCGCATTTCTGGCCCATCCAGAAATGCCTGCGCCTTGGCGCGCATGGCGGCGAGCTTTTCAGGCTTCAGCTTGCGCAGGCCCATCACCGGCATGGCCATGCGCGGGTTGCGCGCGAAATCCTCCGCATGGCGGGCGATGAAATCCCAATAGAGGAAATTGAAAGGGCAGGCGCGCGGCCCCACCGCATCCTTCGCATCATGCGCGCAGCCGCGGCAATAATCGCCCATACGGTTGATATAGGCCGCAGACGCCGCATAGGGCTTGGACGCCATGACGCCGCCATCGGCGTACAGCGCCATGCCGTGAGTATTGGGCAATTCCACCCAATCAAAGGCATCAGCATAGACCGCAAGATACCAGCGATTGACCTCATTCGGATCAAGCCCCGCGATTAGCGCGAAATTCCCGGTGATCATCAGGCGTTGGATATGATGCGCATAGGCGTGATCACGCGTCTGCCCCACGGCTTGCGACATGCAGCGCATGGAGGTCTCCGCCCCCCAGTAAAACGCTGGCAAGGGGCGCTTGGCTGAAAGCGCATTGCCTTCCGCATAGCCTGGCATCAGCAGCCAATAGAGACCGCGCACATATTCGCGCCAGCCAATGATCTGGCGAATGAAACCCTCAACCGCGTTGAGTGGTGCGCGGCCATCGCGCCAGGCTTGCTCTGCCGCGCGACAAATCGCCAAGGGATCAAGCAAGCCGATATTGAGGCTGGTGGAGATCAGCGAATGGAACAGGAAGGGCTGCCCCGCCGCCATGGCGTCCTGATAATCACCAAAGCGTGGCAGGCGATCCTGAATAAACGCGTGAAGTGCAGCCTCCGCATCGCGCGCAGTGACGGGCCAGGCAAAGCTCTCCGCCGTGCCGAAATGCGCGCCGAAGCGTGTGCTGACCAGTGCGATCACATCGCGCGTGATCTCATCGGGTGCAAAGCGCGGCGCAGCGGGGGGAGTGACGCCGGCGGGCAGGGAAGCGCGGTTTTCGGCATCGTAATTCCAGGCGCCGCCGGCGGGTTCATCGCCTTCCATCAACAAGCCGGTTTCGCGGCGCATTTCGCGATAGAAGAATTCCATGCGGTATTGCTTGCGCCCCTTGGCCCAGGCGCGAAAGCGCGGCAGATCGCAAATGAAGCGATGATCAGGGCGGATTTCGACAGGCAGGCCGAGCGCCTTCTCCCAAGCCTCCATATCCTGCAGGACGCGCCATTCGCCGGGATGGGTTGCGATGATGCGCTCAGGCCGATGCCGCGCCACCGCGCGTGCCACTTCACCGGCAAAGCTTTGCGTATTCGCAGGATCATCCAGGCGGATGTAATCCACCTTGACGCCACGCGCTTCGAGCGCTCGCGCGAAATGGCGCATGGCTGACAGGATCAGGATGATCTTTTGCGGGTGATGCGGCACATAGGTGCATTCCGCCAACACCTCCATCATCAATACGCGGTCCCGCTTGGGGTCCAAACCTTCCAGCGCGGAAAGACCGGGCGTCAATTGATCGCCCAGCACCACGCGCAGCGTTGCGGTTTTGCTCATCCGATCAACTCATAGGTGACAGGGCTGCCATCCTCGCCCTTGGTGGCAAGCGCGACCCAGCGGCCTTCGGCATCGTAGCGCGCCTGCGCTTCAATCGCGCCAGTCAGGCTGAATTGCACGCCGCCGCCAGGCACGGCGCTGCGCGCCGCCGCGCCGGGAAGAAGCTTGCATGTGAGGGGACGGATCAAGGGTCGGGAGAAATTGGCACCATTCCACCAAGTCAGCGGCGCGGCATTGGCGGGCAGGCGCGCTTCGCCTTCCGGTCCCTGCGCCACCAAAGCACCACCTTCAGCCAGCACGCGCGCTTCCGTCACGGTGCCGTTGCGGTCATGGCGCGATGTCAGGCGTTGCAGCCGATCATTCGCCCATTCTTCCGCGATATCATGCCGCAGGCGAAACACGGTGAAGCCGGCCAGCTTTACCTGCAAGGCGATTTCAGTTTGCACGGAAAGCTTCGCGGCATTGCCCGACAGCCTTACCTGATGCGTGCCAATCTCTCGGCCTTCGCGCAGCACACGAAACCGCGCGGCGCCGGGGGCGGCGAAGGCGGTGACGGGCAGCAGCACGCCAGGCAGGGTCAAAAAAGCACGCCGCAACATCAACCGCGGCTCCTCAGCGTGGAACGGCCACCATCCACGGCCATGATCTGGCCGGTAATCCAGCCCGCCTGATCCGATAGCAGAAAATCGGCAAGTGCGGCGGCATCCTCGCCCTCGCCCAGCCGGGGGATCGGGTGTTGCTTCGCAATCGCATCGGCCATTTGCGCATTCGCGAGCAAGGGCGCGGCCATGTTGCTGCGGGTGAGTGATGGCGCGATGCAATTGATCCGAATGGCCGGCGCCAATTCGGCGGCGAGCGCGACGGTCAGCCCCTCTACCGCGCCCTTGGCAGCCGCAATCGCCGCATGGTTGGTGAAGCCCGCCCGCGCCGCGATGGAAGAAAACAGCACGACCGAACCACGACCCGCCGTCAGCGCATCCTGCGCGGCCTGGATGGCAAACAGCGCCCCCAGCGCATTCAGGCGGAAGGCGGCGAGCATATCGGCTTCCGTCACGCGTTTCAGCGGCTTCAGCGCAATGGAACCGACGCAATAGGCCAAACCCGCCAAAGGCGTGCCGGCAGCGGTCACCGCACTGCGGAGCGCGGCGGTGTCTTCCACATCGGCGGGGATTGCCAGGCTGCCAGGGATTTCGGCGGCAAGGCCAGAAAGCCGCGCCGCATCGCGGGCCACCAGCACGGGCCGCAACCCGCGCGCCGCCACGCGCCGCGCCAGCGCCGCCCCCACCGCGCCGGTCGCGCCCAGGATCAGGATTGATGCTTCAGCCATGCTGCCCTCCGATATCCTGTCACCAAATGGTCATTCGCGGCGAAAGCGCGAGGGGCGCGACAAGCCGGCCGCGCCGTGCCAGAATGATTTCGCGATGCGTCAACTCCTTCTGCTGCGCCATGCCAAATCCGCCTGGGATGACCCGGCGCTTGCCGATCATGCGCGGCCCTTGAATGGCAGGGGAAGGCGCGCGGCGGCCGCCATGGCGAACGCGATGCGCGGCCTGGGGCTTTCGCCCGATGTGGTGCTGGTGTCTTCCGCCCGGCGCACGCTGCAAACCCTGGAAGCGCTTTCGCCTTTGCCCGATAGCCCGATCATTGAACCGATGGATGAGCTTTATCTGGCTTCCTGGCAGAACCTTCTCGCCCTGCTGCATCGCGTGCCGGAAACCGCGCGGAGCGTGTTGCTGATCGGCCATAATCCTGGGCTGCATGATCTGGCGCTCGCCTTAACGGGCGCGGAGACCATGGCGCGTAACCCGGATGCGCGCCGCATGGCCGGCGCCTTCCCGACCGCGGCCTTGGCGGAATTCAGCATCTCAAGCCCTTGGGCGAGCCTGGCAGAAGGCGGCGGGCGGCTGGTGCGCTTCATGATCCCTGCCGATCTGCCGGAAATGGCGGAATGACCCTCAAGGGCCGAGAGGGTGACGGGGCTATGGCCAAGGCCAAGGACCCGCCCCCGGAACCACCGCTTAGTCTGGAATTTGTTGTGCCGGTCGCGGAAGCGGCCCGGCTGGCCCGCTTTCCGATCCTGGCCGCGCTGCGCGAGGGGCGCATCAGCACAAGCGCCGAGGAAATCCGCTGGCTGGATACGCCAAGCGGCGCGCTGTCGGCGGCGGGCACACTACTGGAAGCGCCCCGGCGTGGCCCGAGGCGGCTGATTACCCTGGCCCCAGCCGCCGAAGCACCTTGGTATCCGGGCCAGATACTCTCGCCTGACGCGCTACTCTCCCCCAATGACATGCCAGAGGCAGCGGAGGGCGAGGCGCTGACCGCACTCGTTGCCTTTACTGGCAAAAAGCGCAGCCAGCGCCTGCTGATCGGCAATGCGGTGGTGGCGCTAAGCCTGATCCAGGGGCATTTGCGCGCGGTCGCGGCGGAACGCGAAGTGGCGCGGGTTAATCTTACCGGCCCGGCGCCTGCGGTGCTGGATTTGGCCCGGCGCCTTGCCGCCGCCCTGCCCCTGCTGCCGCCAAGCCAAAGCCTGGGTGCTCAGGCACTCAGCCTTGCCACCGGGCAGACGCCCGAACCGCGCCGACGCGGCGCGCCCGATACGTCCGAAGCCGCCAGCGCGGAGGGCTGTTTTACCATCGCCATCGGGCATTTGCTGGAAGTGGCGCTGCATTACGCGCCGATTGCGCGGGCTGGGCTTGATATTGAAGGCGTGCATCAACTGCGCGTGGCGCTCAGGCGGTTACGATCCGTCTTGAAAGTCTTTCGTCCGATCACAGGCTGCAAGCAAGGCCGCGCACTGGATGGTGCGGTGAAGGAAATGCTGGCGCTGCTGGGTCCTGCGCGGGATTGGGATGTGTTCCTGGCTGGGATCGGCGCCGATCTGGCGGCGCTTCTGCCCGAAGACCGCCGCCTGCACGCGCTGCTTGAAGCGGCGGAGGCTAAACGGCAGGCCGCCTATCAGGCGCTGGCGGGGGCACTTGATGGTCCTGCTTGGCGGCAGGTTCTGGTGGCCGGCATCAGCTTTCTGCTGGAAAAACCCTGGCGCGCGGGGGCTGATGCGGAACGGTTCGGCTGGCTCGATGGCGTGCCGAATGAATTCGCGGCACGTGTCCTGGACAAGCGCTGGGGCGTTTTGCGTGCGGCTGGGGCGGAGATCGAAAGCCTATCGCCAGAGGCGCTGCATGAGCTTCGCCTAGACGCCAAACGCCTGCGCTACGCGGCCGAGGTCTTCGCCCCGGTCTTTGCCCCAAAAGCCGCGCGGCGCTTCCAGCGCCGCCTGGCAGCGCTCCAGGAAGAATTAGGCCGCAGCAACGACGCGGCCGTTGCGCGAGGCTTGGTCCAGGCGCTGGTGCGGGACAAGGATGAGGGGCGCATCTGGGCCATCGGCCTTATGGAAGGCTGGTGCCTTGCGCGGTCAGTTATGGATCGTGATGACGTGCTGGCGGCCTGGAAAAAATTATCGGACAAAGAATCATTCTGGTCAGCGCATTAGCACCGTCTCTTCGCGTTTTGCGTGAGTATGACGCCATTTTTTTATTTTTTTTCGGTTGTAACACAGTGAAAAATTCGGTTAATCCTCACGCGTGCGTGAACCGAGACGTATCTTCAAGGGAAGGCAATTCAGCCCCCGCTTCGGCGGATCTGGGCTAGGCGTTGCTTGCGCCGTTTTGGCCGCCCTTGTCCTTGGATTTGGCTTACCGTCCAATCTTTTCGGCTCTGCCCCCGCAGATCGGGCCATCACGGCCGAAGCCGCGCAAATCCGTGTTTTTGATGGCGAAACACTCGGTCTTGGGGACCGCATCATCCGGCTTTCCGGCATAGCTGCGCCTGCCCGTGGTGAGGCCTGCGGCAGCGATGCCGCGCGGAGCGATTGTGGCGCGGCGGCGGCGGGCAGGCTTGCGGCTTTGCTGCATGGCCAGGATGTGACCTGCCGGATTGAAGGACATGATGCGTTTCGTCGTGGCCTTGGGCGTTGTATCGCCGGCGGGCGTGATGTGAATGCGGCCATGGTGGAGCAGGGCTTCGCGGTCGCGTCCATATCCGTGTTGCGCCCCCTGGAAATGGCGGCGCGGGATGGCCGCCAGGGGCTTTGGGCCGATGGGAGCCTGATCCCGGCCGAGTGGCGCCGGCGCTGATCAGTTGCCTTTCGCGGCACAAGGGCAAGGATTCCGGCGCTTTGGCCCCTTTCTTCAAGCCCGATTCACGCTTTGCGTTTAGGCTTCCGCGCATGTTCGGTGCCCGGGTTTGCCAAGCTGACCAGTCCGCCCTTATCCTGCACCGCACCATGATTAAGCGTCCCCGCATCTGACGGTGGCGCATTGTTTTTGAGGAAGACGCGCATGACCACGAAGGCCCAGGGGTCCATCACCATCACCTTGGATGGCACAAACAAAAGCACGACGTTGCCCCTTTTGGGCGGCACGCTGGGGCCGCAGGTTGCGGATATCCGCAAGCTTTATGGCGACCTTGGCATTTTCACCTTTGATCCGGGCTATGGCGCAACCGCTTCCTGCGAAAGCACCATCACGTACATTGATGGCGATGCGGGGGTTTTGCTCTATCGTGGCTATCCGATTGAACAATTGGCCGAAAAATCGAGCTTCCTCGAAATTTCCTATCTGCTGCTGAATGGCGATCTGCCCAATGCCGCGCAGTATGAGGAATTCCGCAAGGGTGTGACCTATCACACCATGCTGCATGAACAGCTGCGCCGCTTCTTTGATGGCTTCCGCCGCGATGCGCACCCAATGGCGGTGATGTGCGGTGTGGTTGGCGCGCTGGCGGCCTTCTATCACGACAATCTCGACATCAATGATGCGCGCCAGCGTGAAATCGCTGCCTTCCGCCTGATTGCGAAAGTGCCGACGATTGCGGCTTGGGCCTATAAATATTCCATCGGCCAGCCCTTCATGTATCCGCGCAATGATCTGAGCTACTCGGAAAACTTCCTGTACATGCTGAACGCTGTGCCGGCCGAGCCTTGGGTGAATAACCCGATTCTGTCGCGCGCTATGGACCGCATCATGATCCTGCATGCGGATCACGAACAGAATGCTTCCACCAGCACGGTGCGTCTGGCCGGTTCAACTGGCGCGAACCCCTTCGCCTGCATCGCGGCAGGTATCGCAGCCCTTTGGGGCCCGGCGCATGGTGGCGCCAATGAGGCTGTGCTGAAGATGCTCGCCGAAATTGGGCATCCCGAGAATATTCCTGCCTTCATTAGCGAAGTGAAGGACAAGAACAGCCACACCAAGCTGATGGGCTTCGGCCATCGGGTCTATAAGAATTTCGACCCGCGCGCGAAGATCATGAAGGAAACCTGCCACGAAGTGCTGGCGGAACTCGGCATCAAGAATGAGCCGTTGTTGGATATGGCGATGGAAATGGAACGCATTGCGCTTTCCGATGATTATTTCGTCAGCCGCAAGCTTTACCCGAATGTGGATTTCTATTCGGGCATTATCCTGAAGGCGATGGGCATTCCGACCCATATGTTCACGGTATTGTTTGCCGTGGCGCGCACGGTGGGCTGGGTGAGCCAGTGGAAGGAATTGATCGAAGACCCAAGCCAACGCATCGGCCGCCCCCGCCAGGTTTATAGCGGCGCCGCGGAACGGCCCTTCGTGCCGATGGCGCTGCGGCCCTGATCAAGCCTCTCCTCCCCGGGGTTTTTGGCTTCGGGGAGGAAGGGCCGTTAATTCCCTATCAGGAAAGAATACCCCAATTTTTTAAGGCTTCTCGTGCAATTATACGTGTATGGAAGCCGCCGACACGATCAACCAGAAGCCGAAGATAAGGCTGAAATTGACGCCCCTTGCGCAGGGGGGCGGTTTATCGTTAACTATCCATTCACCTTTACGGCCTAAGTTTCAAAACATGCTCAGTCTGAATTCCATTGCAGCCGTCTCCCAGGAAGTCGCGGCAAATGCCGGGATCATCCAGGCGCGTTCCCCGGTACAGCCGGTGGATGTGCTGGGCAATAACAGGCAAGCGCAGGCTTCCTCACAGCGCTCCCTTGAAGCTGTCCCGCCCGAGCCGGCGAAGCCGATGCCGCGCGGGTCCTTGCTCGACCTTCGGGTCTGAAACTTCTTTTTTGAAGCTTTTGAGGCTGGAGCGGCTCTATTTGCCGCTCAGCGACGCCATGACACCCGCCATGGCAGTTTGAAACATCTCAGGCGTCAGCCGCCGCGTTGAGGTGTTGTAGCGGCTCACATGATAGGAATCGGCCAGGATCAGCCCATCGGGCAGGCGATGCCGCGCGCCATGGGCGAAGGCAAAGCGCGATGCCGGAATGCCCTTGGCACGCAGCAGCGCGTTATGCGCGACGACCCCAAGCGCCAAGACCACGCGCAGGCCCGGCATGCCAGCAAGCTCGGCTTGCAGGAAGCCATTGCAGGCGCGGATTTCGACCGGAAGCGGCAGGTTTTCCGGCGGCACGCAGCGCACCGCATTGGCGATGCGGCAGCCGGTCAACTCCATGCCATCCTTCGGGTCTTCGGCATAGGCGCCGCGGGCCAGGCCATATTCCAGCAAGGTCGCGTAAAGCAGCTTGCCGGCATAATCCCCAGTGAAGGGCCGCCCGGTGCGATTGGCGCCGCGCACCCCGGGGGCGAGGCCGAGCACCAAAAGCGGTGCCTCTCGCTGGCCCCAGGATGGCACGGGCGCGTTATGCCAGCCGGGTTCCTTCGCCCGATTGGCAGCGCGATATTCGGCAAGCCTTGGGCAAAGCGAGCAATCGCGGCCCGGCGCTGACGAAATAGCAGCGCTCATTCAGGCTCGATATCCGGCGCCTCACCATAGGGGTCGGCGGGGGTGATGCGGCTGGGCCGGGCCACGGCAGCCGGCGGCGGCGCGGGGCGCGGGCGGGCTTCGGCGGGCGCACGGCGGGCGATTTCTGGCCCAATATCGGCCAATTCCAGAAAGCCATCAGCCTG
>CAMCEP010000018.1 GCA_945873675.1 Asaia bogorensis | reverse complement strand
GCCACCGCTGCGCCGTGATTGCCACCCGATGCCGCCACCACGCCCGCTGGCGGCACAGCATTCGACAGCAGCCGATTAAAGGCCCCGCGCGGCTTGAAAGACCCCGTCACTTGCAGGAATTCCAGCTTCAGCGTGACCGGGTGTTCCGTGCCCAATTCATGCGGCGCCAGACGCAGCACCGGGGTGCGGCGGATATGAGGGGCAATGCGCGCCATTGCGGCGCTGATATCGCTTCGCTGGATCATGCTGGCAGGCTGCCCCGGCTGCGCAGTCATCGCAAGCGCTTCCCGCGCCTTGGCCTTTCTGGCATGAATGGCATTGGAAAAGGCGCGCAAGGCGCCGCCACAGAAGGGGCCGGCGTGATGGCGCTGGCGGGACATGCTCATCCACGCAAGCGCCGCGGCGCTCGGTTCAGAAGCGGTTTTGTTGCGCGGCCCGTCGGGTGCCGGCAAATCCGATCTTGTACTGCGCCTGATGGCGCGCGGCTGGCAATTGGTGGCGGATGATCAGGTGATGCTTGAGGGTGAGGAAGTCACCGCGCCCCCCGCTTTGCGCGGCATGCTGGAAATACGCGGCCTTGGTATTTTTGAAGCCCTGCCTGTGGCGCCCTGCGCGCGGCTTTGCCTGGTGGTGGATTTGGCCGCACGCGCCGATGTGCCACGCCTGCCGGAACCGGGCTTTTGGCAAGGCCCGGCAGGGCAGGTGCCGCGCATCGTGCTGCACGCCTTTGACGATGCCATCTGCGAAAAAATCACCTACGCCTTGGCCGCCGCCAGCGGGCGGCTACAGCAAAAATCAGGAGCCTTCGCGGCATGAATAGCGGCGCGCGCGACATTATTCTGGTCACTGGGCTTTCTGGCGCGGGTAAGGCTTCCATCCTGCGTGTGCTGGAAGATCTGGGTTTTGAGACGGTGGACAATCCGCCCATTTCCATCCTGGAATCGCTGGTGGGCGACGGGGCTTTGCCACTCGCCGCCGGGATTGATGCGCGCACGCGCGATTTCGATGCCGCTGCCGTGCTGCGTGTGCTGGATCGGCTGCGGCTCCGTTCCGACATCAATGTCTCCCTCATTTTCGCAACCGCGGAAGATGAGGCGCTGCTCCGCCGCTATACCGAATCGCGCCGCCGCCATCCGCTTGCGCCAGGTGGGCCCATGGGCTCACGCGTGCTGGAGGGGATTGCGCGGGAAAAGGCGCTGGTGGAGGCGCTGCGCGATACTGCCGACCTCACGATTGACACCTCAGAGCTGCCGCTGGCCGATCTGCGACGCATGATTGAAGGGCGCTTTGCCCCGGATGCGGCGGCGGGGCTTGCGGTTTCCGTGCTTTCCTTCGCCTATCCGAAGGGCCTGCCGCGGGAAGCGGACCTCGTTTTCGATGTGCGTTTTCTGCGCAACCCGCATTATGACCCGGTGCTGCGCCCCATGACTGGCCAGGCGGCGCCGGTTGCCGCCTTCATTGAAGCCGATCCGGATTTTTCGGCCTTTTGGCAGAGGTTACGGGATTTTCTTGAGCTTTTGCTGCCGCGTTACGCTGCTGAGGGAAAAAAATATTTTACGATTGCGGTGGGGTGTACCGGGGGCAAACACCGTTCGGTCCTTGTCGCGGAACGCTTGGCGGGCCACCTTCGGGCGACTGGTTGGCGGGTTGATCTCGCTCACCGGGAATTGAAAATTACTGGCGGACAGGCTAGCCCAGACAATTCAAGCGCCGCTTCGGGCCAGGAGGCCCTTTCGTAAACATCATGATTGGTCTTGTTTTGGTTTCTCATGGCAGGTTGGCCGAAGAATTGCGGCTGGCGCTGGAACATATTGTCGGGCCGCAGCAGGCGGTGGCGACCGTCTGCATCGGGCCCGATGATGATATGGATTTGCGGCGGCAGGATATTCGCAATTCCATCGCAAGCGTTGATCAGGGCGATGGCGTTGTGGTGCTGACGGATATGTACGGCGGCACGCCTTCGAACCTGGCCATGCAGATGGTGGAAAAAGACAAGCCGATTGAAGTATTGGCGGGTGTGAACCTGCCTTTGCTGGTCAAGCTTGCGAAGATCCGTGGCAGTGAACCGCTGCATGAAGCGCTGGATCACGCCAAGGCCGCAGGGCGCAAGTATATTGCGCTGGCGCGCGATGTTGTCAGCGCCAAGCCCAATGGCAGCGCCAAGGAATGAACGAAGCAGGCCCGGCCCCTTCTTCTGGCGGCATGGTGCTGCGCCGCAGTGTTGTTATCCCGAATAGTCGTGGCCTGCATGCCCGCGCGGCGGCGAAGCTGGTCGCTTTGGCGGAACGCTATTCGGCTTGCGTGAATGTACTGCGTGATGGGCAAAGCGTGCCGGCCGTTTCCATCATGGGGTTGATGATGCTGGGCGCGGGGCGTGGCGCCGAAATTGTGATCGAAGCCGAAGGCTGGGACGCCAAGGAAGCGCTGGACGCGGTGGCCGCCTTGGTGGAAGCAGGCTTCCATGAAGACTGAAGCGCCTGCCCGCCCGCGCACCAACAAAGCACCCAAGCGCCGGGAAAAACTGCTGCGTGGCATAGCGGTTTCACCCGGCATCGCCATCGGCCCCGCTTTTGATGCCAGCGAAGCCCCAGCAGAGGCGCCACGCCGGCGCATCACGACTGAGGCGATCGAAGCCGAACGCCTGCGCCTGGCCGGTGCGGTGGCGTTTTCGCGCAAGCAGGTCACCAAGCTGAAGACGCGCATCGCCATCCTGCCCGAAGAAGCGCAGGAAGAAATCGCGCCGCTTTTGGATGCGCATTTGTTGATGCTGGGTAATTCGCGCCTGATCCGTGGTGCGCGGAAGCGCATTGAAACGGAATTGCTGGCTGCTGAAACAGCCATCACCGATGAAGCGGCGGCAATTTCGGATGCGATTCTGGCGACCAAGGATGATGACCGCGCTGGGCTTTCCCGTCGCGCGACGGAAGTGCGCGATATCGCGCGGCGTGTGACGCGCAACCTTACCGCAACGCCCTTCCGCAGCCTGAAAAACCTGCCCGAAGGCTGCATCCTGATCGCCGAGGAACTCACGCCCTCAGACGCCGCGCTGTTGGACCCGGCGCGCATTGCCGGTGTGGCAACTGATGAGGGCGGCGCGGATGGCCATACCGCCATAATGCTGCGTGCGCTTGGCATTCCATCGGTGCTTGGGGTGCCTGGGCTGACGGAGACGGTGCGGCGTGATGACCCGGTGGTGCTGGATGGTGCGGCGGGAAGCATAGCCATTCTTCCGGAAGCCGCGACGCTGACGGCCGCCAAAGGAAAACTGGCAGCCTATGCGCGGGAACGTGCGCGGCTCGGGCGGCTGCGTCGTCTGCCCGCCATCACCACCGATGGTGAAGAAGTTGAATTACAGGCCAATCTGGAAATTCCGCAGGAATTACCGCTGATTGCGCAAGCCGGCGCGCAGGGTATTGGGCTGCTGCGCACCGAATTTCTGTTCATGAATCGCGAGGATTTGCCGGATGAGGAAGCGCAATGCGCGGCCTATCGCCAAATCCTGGAAGCCATGGGCCAGGACCCGGTGACCATTCGCGTGCTGGATTGGGGAGGCGAGAAGGATATCGCGGCCCTCGCTGAAGGGATTGCACCGACCCATGCCGGCGCCAATCCAGCGCTTGGGCTGCGCGGCATCAGGTTATTGCTGCGTCGGCCGGAATTGCTGGAAGTGCAATTCGCTGCGATTTTGCGCGTGGCAGCAGAATTGCCCGATGGCCAGGTGCGGCTTTTGTTGCCGATGGTGACGATCCCTGAGGAAATGAAGCAGGCGCGCGATATTTTTGATCGTGTCGCGCGGCGGCTCCGTCGGCGGGGTGACAAATTGCCGGAAAAATTGCCTCTGCTGGGCGCCATGATTGAAACGCCAGGTGCGGCGCTGGCGGCGGATGCGATTGCGCTGGAAGCGGATTTCTTTTCAATCGGCAGCAATGATCTGGCGATGTACACACTGGCGGTTGATCGCGGTGATGCGGAAGTGGCGCATCTTTATGACCCGCTGCACCCGGCCGTGCTGCGCCTGATGCAATTCGCGACCGAAGCAGCGCTCAGGCTGCGCATGCCGGTTTCGATTTGCGGCGAAATGGCGGGCAATCCGCAATTGATCCCGCTTCTGCTGGGGCTTGGCATTCGCAGTTTTTCGATGAATGCATCGGCGATTCCGCGCGTGAAGCAGGCAGTGCGCGGGCTTGATATCGGCGATTGCGCGCGCTTCGCCCGCCGCGTGATGGAACAAAGCGACCCGGCGCGGATCCGCGAATTGGTGGCGGGGTTTGCGGCGGGGACGGGTTAGAGCATTTCCACGCCAAGCGGAATCCGCGGTGGCTTGGCGAAGACACTTGGCGGAGCCGTGTCCGCCGGCGTTGCCGATGCCGATGTGCGACAACAGCTGGGAGGTGTGGGAAGCCAGATGGGGAGAGCCAAGGAAGCAAGGCCCAATGCCCTTGCCGCTCACTGGTGTTTTGTCTAAGCACTACGGGGCGCGCGCGATGCCAAATTGTGCCCGCCACCTTGCGTGCATATTATGCACTTGCCGCATACATTTGAATGATTGACCAGTGCCTCAATAGGCTGTCGCACCTGTCTCATTTCCTTGCTTTTGTTTGACTCTCGTGGAGTGCGGCGCTTACGCTCTGGCATTAGCTAAAGGGAGCGTCATCGCCATGCCCCATCTTCCCACTCGCCGCATGATAGGCCTCAGCTTGGTTGGCGCCGTAGCCGGTTTGGCAATTGCGCGGTCTGCGCAAGCCCAAGCCTGGCCGGCACGTCCAATCCGCTTGATCGTTCCTTTTCCACCCGGTGGAGGGGTTGATGCGGTGGGGCGCATTCTTGCGGAGCCTTTGGGCCAAGCGCTTGGCCAACCAGTAATCGTCGAAAATCGAGCCGGCGCCGGCGGCGCGATTGGTGTTGATTCGGTCGCCAAATCACCAGCTGACGGTTATGCGTTCAGCATGGTCAGCGCCGGCAATATGACAGCAGGCCCTGTGGTACGCCGCACACCCTATGACCCGAATACACTCGGCTTCGTCACCATGGTTTGCCATAGCCCACTTTTACTGGTTGCCCGCACTACGCTTGAAGCGCGCGATCTTGCTGGTTTTGTAGATTTGGTGCGGCGCCAGCCAGACCTTATTCGCTTTGCGTCTGGCGGTGTTGGTACAGCCACGCATCTTGCCGGAGAGCTGATGAATCTGCGCCTTGGCACGCGCATGTTGCATGTGCCCTATCGCGGCACAGGCCCCGCGCTGACCGACCTTGTCGCTGGCAATGCGGATATTTTCTTCAGTGATTCGTCGGCCTGGCCCATGGTGCAACAGGGACAGCTGCGCCTGCTTGGCATTACTTCGGCGGCGCGTTGGGCGACATCACCGGATACGCCGCCGATTAATAGCCTGGTGCCTGATTTTGATATCTCCAACTGGTATGGCGTGATTGCACCGCCCGATACCCCGCTTGCCATTCGCGAACGCATCGCCGCTGAGATTGCTCGGATTCTGGGGCGCCTTGAGGTGCGCGAAATGCTTGGCCGTATCGGTTTTGAACCCGCGCCCATGAAGCCAGCGGAATTCGGTGCCTTTGTACAGCGCGAAACGGAAACCTGGCGCGCTGTTGTCAAGGCTGCCAATATCCAGGCCGAATAGTAGGCCCAGCTTTAAACGAAGAAAGATAGCATGACAAAAACTGCACGTCTGGCCGTTGATATCGGCGGCACCTTCACGGACCTTGTGCTTGCGCTACCAGATCGTTCGCTTTCTGCCAAAGTCCTGACCACGTCAGATGCACCCGAACGCGCGGTGCTGGAAGGTGCCGCGGCGATACTGGCGCAAGCCGGCATCAGCGCGGCGGATCTGGCACTGGTTATTCACGGTACGACCCTTGCGACTAATGCGCTGATTGAACGCAAGGGCGCGCGTACGGCGCTGGTCACGACGGATGGCTTTCGCGATTCCCTCGAAATGGCCTATGAACATCGCTTTGAACAATATGATCTTTATATGGAACGGCCTGAACCATTGGTCGCTCGGCCATGGCGGTTTGAAGTGCCGGAACGTGTCGCCGCTGACGGTACCGTGTTGCTGCAAATGGATGAGGCTGCGGTTGAACGCATCGGCGCAGCCGCCAAGGCCGCGGGCGCCGAAGCCATCGCCATCTGCTTCCTGCATGCCTATCAGAATGACGCGCATGAACGGCGCGCAAGGGACATTCTAGCCCGCTATTTCGCGCCCGAGGTCATCGCGATTTCGAGCGAGGTTTGCCCCGAAATCCGCGAATACGAACGCACTTCCACCACTGTGGCTAATGCCTATGTGCTGCCACTGATGGAACGCTATCTGCGCCGGCTTGAGGATGGGTTGAAGGCCATTGGCAGTGCCGCGCCGCTTTTGCTCATTATGTCGTCGGGCGGCATCACAACGGTGGAAACGGCGCGGCGTTTTCCCATTCGCCTGGTGGAAAGTGGCCCGGCTGGCGGCGCCATTCTGGCGCAGATGATCGCAGCGGAAAGTGGCATCAGCCGCGCACTTTCCTTCGATATGGGTGGCACGACAGCGAAAATCACCCTGATTGATGATATGAAGCCGCAGCAAGCCCGCCATTTTGAAATTGCGCGCGCTGCACGTTTCGTAAAAGGCAGCGGTATTCCGGTACGCATTCCCGTGATTGACATGGTGGAAATCGGTGCCGGCGGTGGTTCCATCGCCCGCGTGGATGGGCTTGGGCGCATCACCGTTGGCCCTGATAGCGCGGGTTCCATGCCGGGCCCGGCCTGTTATGGGCGCGGCGGCATCATGCCCACCGTAACCGATGCGGATTTGGTGCTTTCGTGGATTGATCCGGCGCGTTTTGCGGGGGGGCATATTACGCTTGATGCCGCAGCATCCCATACGGCGTGCCATAGTGTTGTTGGGCAGCCACTTGGCATGTCGCCACCGGACGCAGCGCTTGGCATTACTGAAATCGTCACAGAAACCATGGCCAATGCGGCGCGTGTGCATGCGGTAGAAAATGGCAAGGAAACCAGCGGACGCACCATGATTGCCTTTGGCGGCGCGGCACCGCTGCATGCGGCGCGCATGGCGCAGAAGCTTGGCATGGATCGCGTATTGGTGCCGGTGGGGGCAGGTGTGGGTTCTGCGCATGGCTTTCTTGCTGCGCCGATCGGTTATGAGGTGGTGCGTACGCGGCTTGTCAGCCTGAATGCCTTCGATGCACCCCTGGTCAATGGCCTTTATGACGCGATGCGGGCGGAAGCCGAGGCTGTTGTGCGCCTGGGCGCGCCAGCCGCTGCGCTGCAGGAAGTTCGTACCGGCTTCATGCGCTATCGCGGCCAGGGGCATGAGGTTGCGGTGGCCCTTCCCGCCGGCCCCTATGGCGGGGAAAGCGAAAGCGCTTTCCGCACCGCCTTTGATGCAACCTATCGCGCGCTTTATGGACGCACGATTCCGAAGCTCGAAATTGAAGTACTGACCTGGACGCTTTCGCTTGCTGAAGCCAAACCGTTGCCTGTGCGTATCCCAGACCCGCCGGATGCCGCCGCACCAGCGCCCTCTGCGACGCGACGCATCATGGACCCTGGTGTGCGTCAGCTCGTTGATGCTTCGATTTATGATCGCGCAAGTCTTGCGCCCGGCGCGCGCATCAAGGGCCCGGCAGTGATTGTCGAAGCCGAAACCTCCACCTTGGTGCCTGAAGGCTTTCGCGCCGGCCCCAATGCCGCCGGCCATATTCTGATCGAGAGGATCGCCTGATGAACAAGATGATCGGCGAAATCGAAATCCAGATTCTGTGGAACCGCTTGCTCTCTGTCGTGGAGGAACAGGCGCAGACTCTGGTGCGCACAGCCTTTTCTACCGCAGCGCGCGAGGCAGGTGATATCTCAGCCGGCGTCTTCGATATGAAAGGGCGGATGCTTGCCCAGGCCGTCACGGGTACACCCGGACATATCAATTCCATGGCGCGTTCAGTCGTGCATTTTCTTGATGCCTTTCCAGCTGAAGCGCTGAAGGATGGCGATATCCTGATCACCAATGATCCATGGAAGGGAACCGGGCATCTTTTTGATTTGACGGTGGTGACGCCGATTTTTCTGGATGGAAAGCCCGTCGCGCTTTTCGCCTGCACCACGCATGTGGTGGATATTGGTGGCTTGGGCGTCAGTGCCGAAGGCCGGCAGATTTATCATGAAGGTCTTTATATCCCACTCATGCACCTCGCACGCGAAGGGCGGATGAATGAAGATCTTCTCGGCATTGTACGCGCCAATGTCCGGGAACCGGTGCAGGTGGTGGGCGATATCTACGCGCTTGTTGCCTGCAATGAGACGGGTGGGAATCGGCTTCGCGAAATGATGCGCGAATTCAACTTGGTTGATCTTGATTATCTGGGAGAGGAAATCATCGCTCGCAGCCGTCGTGCCATGGCTGATATTATCGCAAAGCTCCCGCAAGGTTCCTGGACGGCGCGCATGACCATTGATGGCTTTGAAGCGCCGGTCACGCTTGTTGCCACGCTGACCATTTCTGGTGACCGCGTGCTGGTGGATTATACGGGTACGTCGGGATTGTCGCGCTACGCGATCAATTGCCCGATGTGTTATACGGAAGCCTATACATCCTTTGGCGTGAAGGCGGCCCTTGCCCCCTGGATTCCGAATAACACGGGCACGCTGGATGCTGTGATCGTGACGGCGCCGGAGAATACCATCCTGAATGCACCGCACCCGGCAGCGGTTTATGCGCGTTCGGTCATGGGGCATATGCTGCCGGATGTTGTCTATGGCTGTCTTGACCAAGCACTGCCGGATACCGTGCCGGCAGAAGGCACTTCCAGCCTGTGGAATCTCAGCCTGCTAGCAGGTCATGGCTTGACTGGCATGGAAGGCAGCGCAGTGCGCGCCTTCAATGTCACCACGTTCCATTCCGGCGGCGCGGGTGCGCGCCCGCGGCAGGATGGGCTTTCGGCCACTCCCTTCCCCTCTGGCGTGCGTAATGTGCCGATTGAAATTACCGAGGCCATCACGCCCCTGGTTGTTTGGCGCAAGGAATTGCGTCTTGGTTCTGGCGGGGCGGGGCGGCAGCGCGGTGGGCTTGGTCAGCGTATGGAAATCGCCAATCGCGATGGGGCGGCTTTTGGTATTCAGGCGCGCTTTGAACGCGGTGTGTATCCTGCACGCGGCCGTAGCGGCGGCGAAGCTGGCGCGAAGGGTCGCTTATCCCTCGCCACCGGCGCTTCACTCGCGATTAAGGGTCTGCAAATTATCCCAGCTGGGGACAGGCTTATCGTCGAAATGCCGGGTGGTGGCGGGTATGGTGATCCCTTCGCGCGTGACCCGGCGCTGGTGGCGCGGGATGTGCGCTACGGATTGATTGAAGCGGCGCAGGCTGAAACGGAATATGGCGTCATTCTTGCCGCCAATGGTGATGCAGATATGGCGGCCACTGCCCGCCGTCGGGCTTCCCGCTGAGAAGATTGACGCAATGGATGGCATGCTACCGCGCAACAATGTTCTGTGCCCTTGCGGCTGGGCTCCTGTCTTGTAATGCCCGCCCTTCGGGGCGTCCTGATGGTTTTGGCGGTGTTCACGCGGCCCTTGCTTCGCTTATGCTTCCGAACCACGAAGTGAAGTCACTTGGCTTGAAAATGTCATAGTGTGACTTGGTCGCATTTTCCGAGTCGCCAAGTGACATCACTTGGCTTGAAAATGTCATAGTGTGACTTAGTCGCATTTTCCGAGTCGCCAAGTGATATCACTTGGCTTGAAAATGCTCGGGCCCCCGGTTTAGCCTTCACCTGAGAACAATAACGCCCCGCGCTCCTTGCGCGGTTAGGGAGCATCAGCGCATGAGCCATTCCGCCTTCAAAGCCGCGCGGGATTTCCTGTTGGCGCAGCGTGGCGATTACGCCGCCGCCTATCGCGATTTCCGTTGGCCGGAACTGGATAACTTCAACTGGGCGCTTGATTGGTTTGATGCTGAGCTGGCCGCTGGTGCGCATGGTGCCCGCCCCGCACTTCGAATCGTTGGCGATGGCGCGGCTGAGCGCAGCTTTGCCGAGCTTTCGGTGGCGTCCAACCGCGTCGCCAATGGGCTCCGCGCACTTGGCGTGCAGCGTGGTGATCGCATCCTGCTCATGCTCGGCAATGTCGTGCCGTTGTGGGAAGTGATGCTGGCGGCGATGAAGCTCGGCGCCGTGGTGATCCCCGCCACCACGCTTTTGGCCGGCGATGATTTGAAGGACCGCTTCACCCGTGGCCGCGCGCGTTTCGTGGTTGCCAATGCCACCGATGCGCCGAAATTCGAGGGGCTGGCAGCGGGTGTGACGCGCATCGCAATCGGCGCCGCACCAGCGGGCTGGGTTGCCTATGAAACCCTGCATCAGGGCGCCGCCGGCTTTACCCCCGATGGGCCGACCAAGGCCCACGATCCGATGCTGCTTTACTTTACGTCAGGCACCACCGCCAAGCCGAAGCTCGTGCTGCATAGTCATCAATCCTATCCGGTGGGGCATCTTTCCACCATGTTCGTGCTGGGCCTGCAGCCAGGCGATATGCATTTGAACATTTCCTCGCCTGGTTGGGCGAAACATGCCTGGTCCTGCCTTTTCGCGCCCTGGAATGCGGGGGCGGCGGTGTTCATCGCCAATCAGCCGCGCTTCAATGCGCGCGGCATGCTGGAAGCGATTGCCGCGAATGGAGTCACCACACTCTGTGCCCCGCCCACCGTCTGGCGCATGTTCGTGCAGGAAGACATGAAGGCGATCCGCACATCGCTTCGCGAAGTGGCCGGCGCGGGGGAACCGCTGAACCCCGAAATCATCGAACAGGTGCGCGACGCTTGGGGCCTCACGATCCGCGACTTCTTCGGCCAGACAGAAACCACGGCGCAAATCGGCAATCCGCCGGGCATGGGCTTGAAGGAAGGCTCCATGGGCAAGCCCTTGCCGGGCTATCGGATTGTGCTGCTCGACCCCGATGACAAGCCGGCCGAGGAAGGGGAGGTCTGCATCGCGCTCAACCCGGCGCCGACCGGGCTAATGATGGGCTATCAGGCCGATGATGGCAGAACCTTGCCGGCGGGCGAGGCTTTCTATCGCACCGGCGATGTCGCCAATCGGGATCAGGATGGCTACCTGACCTATGTCGGCCGGGCGGATGATGTGTTCAAAGCCTCCGACTACCGGATTTCGCCCTTTGAGCTTGAAAGCGTGCTGATAGAGCATGAGGCGGTGGCGGAAGCCGCTGTAGTGCCCGCGCCGGATGCCATGCGCATGGCCGTGCCCAAGGCCTTTATTGCGTTGGCCCCCGGCGCAGTGGCGAGCCCGGCCACCATGCTGGCGATCTTCCAGCATCTGCGCGGGCGGCTTTCCGCCTTCAAGCGCGTGCGGCGGCTGGAAGTGCATGAATTGCCAAAAACCATTTCCGGCAAGATCCGGCGGGTGGAGTTACGCCAATTGGAAGAAAAGCGCTTCGCCGCCGGCACCAGGCCAGCGGGCGAGTATCGGGAGGAAGATTTCCCCGAATTGCGCCAAAGCTAGACAACCCCCCGCTTGCCCCCGCGCGCCAGCGGGTGTTTGTATGGTTGGGAAGCCCGGAGAACCCCCGATGAACGAGATCAATGTGCCGCGCCCGAATAATCTGGACGCGTTCTGGATGCCCTATTCGGACAATAAGTATTTCAAGGACCGCCCGCGCATGCTCGCGCGTGCTGAGGGCATGCATTACTACACCCCGGAAGGGCGGGAGATTCTGGACGGCACCTCTGGCCTTTGGTGCTGCAATGCTGGGCATGGCCGGCGGGAGATTGTGGAGGCCATCCAAAAGCAGGCCGCGATCATGGATTTCGCGCCCGCCTTCCAGTTGGGCCACCCGATCGCCTTTGAAGCCGCTTCGCGCGTGGCGGATATGACGCCCGATGGGCTGGACCGCGTTTTCTTCACCAATTCAGGCAGCGAAGCCGCCGATACGGCGCTGAAAATCGCGCTGGCCTATCATAAGGCGCGGGGGGAGAGCTCTCGTGTGCGCTTGATCGGGCGCGAACGCGGCTATCATGGCGTGGGTTTCGGCGGCATGTCGGTGGGCGGCATTGGCCCCAATCGCAAGCAATTCGGCGCGCTGCTGCCTTATGTGGACCATCTGCCGCATACGCATCTGCCGGCCAAGAACGCCTATTGCCGGGGCGAACCGACGCATGGCGCCGAATTGGCCGATGTGCTGGAAAACCTGGTGGCTTTGCATGGTGCGGAGACGATTGCCGCGGTCATGGTGGAACCGGTGGCCGGGTCAACCGGCGTGCTGGTGCCGCCGGTGGGCTACCTCAAGCGGCTGCGTGATATCTGCACCAAGCACGGCATTTTGCTGATTTTTGATGAGGTCATCACCGGCTTTGGCCGCCTCGGCGCCAATTTCGGCGCGGAACGCCTGGGTGTCACGCCCGATATCATGACCATGGCGAAGGGGCTGACCAATGCCGCCGTGCCCATGGGGGCGGTTGCGGTCAGGAATGACATCTATGATGCCATCGTGAAGGGCACTGGCGCGGGGATCGAATTCTTCCACGGCTATACCTATTCCGGCCATCCTTTGGCCGCCGCCGCTGCCATTGCGACGCTGGAACTGCACCGGGCTGAGGATTTGCCGGGCCGCGCCCGCGCTTTGGAGCCCTATTGGCAGGATGCGGTGCATTCGCTGAAGGGCCTGCCGAATGTGATTGATATCCGCGATGTCGGGCTGATTGGCGCGGTGGAATTGGCGCCGCGCCCGGGCAAGCCCACGCAACGCGCCTTGGATGTCTTCCGCCGCTGCTTTGATGAGGGCGTGCTGATCCGCGTGACGGCCGATATCATTGCCATGTCGCCGCCGCTGATTTGCGAAAAGCCGCATGTGGATAGGCTGATCAACACGCTTTCTGATGCCATCATGGCGGAGGCGGCCTAAGTCTCTCGCTGGGCGGGGTGACCTCTGCCCGGCTTCGCCCCATATAGGGTCTCAAACCTTACTGATGGAGAAACCCACGTGAGCGACACCACCCGCGCCCCCGTGCCCGTGACCGTGCTGACCGGCTATCTTGGTGCCGGCAAAACCACGCTGCTGAACCGTATCCTGACCGAAAATCACGGCCAGAAATTCGCGGTCGTGATCAATGAATTCGGTGAGCTTGGCGTGGATAACGACTTGGTCGTGGATGCCGATGAAGAAGTGTTTGAAATGAACAATGGCTGCATCTGCTGCACGGTGCGCGGGGATTTGATCCGCATCCTGGCCGGGCTGATGAAGCGGCGCGACAAGTTTGATGGCATTATCGTGGAAACCACGGGCCTGGCGGACCCGGCCCCGGTGGCGCAGACTTTTTTCGTTGATGATGATGTGAAGCGCGCGACGAAGTTGGATGCGATTGTGACCGTGGTTGATGCAAAGCATCTGCCAGCGCGGTTGGCGGATTCCACCGAAGCGCAGGAACAGATCGCCTTCGCTGATATCATTGTGCTGAACAAGATGGATTTGGTGAGTGAGGCTGAAGCGGCCGAGGTGGAAAAGCGCATTCGCGCCATCAACCCCTATGCCGAGATTCGCCGCGCCACGAAATCCGATGTGCCGATCAGCGCCGTGATCGGGCGCGACGCGTTCAACCTGGAACGCATTCTGGAACGTGAGCCGGAATTCCTCTCGGGCGAAGATGATCACGAACATGATTCGGAAGTGAACAGCGTTTCCTTTGAAGTGGACCGCCCGATTGACCCGGAGCGTTTCAACGCCTGGATCACGCAGGTGCTGTCCAGCAAGGGGCAGGATTTGCTGCGCACCAAAGGCATTTTGGCTTATGAAGGCGATGATCGCCGCTTCGCCTTTCAGGCGGTGCATATGATTGCCGATGGCGACTTCATCGGGTCCTGGAAGGAAGGCGATCCGCGCCGTTCCAAGCTGGTGTTCATTGGGCGTGATTTGAACCGCCCTTGGCTGCGCCGTGGTTTTGAAGCCTGCCAGGCCGGTGAGGATGAGGCGAAGATCAATGCAGAAATCGCCCGCTGGAGCCCACCCGGCGCATGAGCGGCGCGGAATATTTGCTGGATGGGCGCAGCACATCGCATTCCCTGGGTGCTTGGGTGGCGGGGCTTGCTTTCGGCCATGAAGGCAAGACCTGCATCTTCGGCACTTCCGATGGTGTGTTGCATCGCGCCTTGCTTGCCGCCCCTAAGGACCCTTGGGCGCAGCATGAAGCCCATCAGGGCGCAGTGCTGTCGCTTTGTGCCGATGCCAAGAATGGCGTGATTTCCGGCGGCGATGATGGGCGGCTGATGCGCCTTGGCGCGGATGGCGCGCTTACCGAATTGGCGCGGTATGGTAGCCGTTGGGTCGAGCACGTCGCAGCCCATGAAAGCGGGCTGCGCGCGGCCGTGGTGGGCAAGGCGGTGCATGTGCTGGATGGCGCGGGGGCTGCGCTTAAGTCACTGGCGCATCCAACATCGGTTACAGGCATTGCGTTCGATTCCAAGGGTAAACGCATCGCGGCCAGCCATTACAATGGTGCGTCACTCTGGTTTGTTGCGGCGAAGGAAGACAAGCCGCGATCGCTCGAATGGAAGGGCAGCCATATTGGCGTTGGGATCAGCCCGGATGGCACGCATGTGGTGACCGCCATGCAGGAAAACACTTTGCATGGTTGGCGGCTGGCGGATGGCCAGCATATGCGCATGGCGGGCTATCCGGCCAAGACGAAATCCATTTCCTTTACGGCCAAGGGCCGTTGGCTTGCGACCTCTGGCGCGGATTGCATCGTGCTATGGCCGTTTTTCGGCGGTGGGCCGATGGGCAAGGCGCCAACGGAATTGGCCGGCGGCGATCAGGCGCTTTGCTCGGCCGTTGCCTGCCATCCGCAGCAGGAAGTTGTGGCGGCCGGCTTTGATGATGGGCTGGTGCTGATTGCAGAAGTTACCAGCGGGCGCGTAGTGCCCGTGGCTGCCCCTGGGCGCGGCGCGGTTTCAGCACTGGCCTGGAGCGATACTGGCACGCATCTGGCCTTTGGTACGGAAACGGGCTTCGCGGGGCTGGTGGACCTCTCGCGCCGCTGAGTTTTCGTATCATACGGCATGGCGATTTGTGATGGCGTGCAGGGCTGGAAATGCCCCGCGCCCCTGTGCTTGAGTGCCGTCGTAAAAACCGGAGAAGCGCCATGGCCGCACGCGATGATGAGGATGAGGAATTTGATCTGGGCGTGAGCCTGGAATCGGTGGCCGCCATTGTGGATGCGGCGCGCGCTGTCCAGGAAGGTGAGGAAAGCGGCGCAATTTCCCGTGCGGATGAGGATGAAGAAGGCCTCGACGCCGAAGATGATGAAAACATGGATGAGGATGCGCTGCGCGCCTTCATCAGTGAATTGAATGAGGATGAACAGGCATCCCTGATCGCGCTCGCCTGGATTGGCCGTGGCGATTATGAGGCGGATGATTGGGAAGAAGCGCGCAACCTGGCGCGGGAACGCAATATACGTGACCCGGCGACCTATTTGCTTGGCATTGAGATGCTCGGCGATATGCTGGAAGAAGGGCTGGAAGCGCTCGGCCTGTCGCTTGATGATGTGGAAGAATAGGCGGTAAGCCTACCGCCGCCCGCCACCCAGAATACCCCCAAGGCCACGCAGCACATCCTGCACCGGTGATGGCAGGGAAGGCGCGGTTGGCCGTGGCACTTCCTGCCCCGCTTCTGGCGCGGCGCGCTGTGCGGGGGCCGCACCCTCCGCGCCAAGGCGCGCGATGCGCAACGGTTCGGCGCAATCCGCTGCCGCGTTGCGGTCACTACCGCCGAGCAGATTGCCGATGGGGTCTGTGACGATGCGTCCTGTCAAGGTATCGGTCAGCAGCCCCGTTGCGTTCTGGCCGAGTGCGGCACCTGGCGCCGCGCCGATGCGTGGCGCCGCCAGCGTTCCGCCAAGATTGAAGGGTGCCCGCACGGCAAGGCCAAAGACTCGCAGATTGGAATTGAGCCGCCCGCCCAGACTTTCATCGCGCAGATTGATGCTGGCCTGACCATTGATCAGGCCAATGGCGCTATCCATGAACAACGCGCGGCTTTGTGCCAGGCCCTGTTCCGCGCCAAAGGCAATCGCCATGCAGCGAAGTTCCACAGCGCCCAGCCGTTGTGAATTGGGCGATAGCAGCGCGAGCATGGCGCCGAGCGCATCCAAGGCGGCGCCCTGTTCCAGCCGGCCATTGACCAAGGCAAGGCCGATGTCGCCGTTCAGGCTGGCTGCGATGGCGCGGGTGGTGGCGCCGGCGCCGTGCAGATCAGCGGCAAGCTCCCCGTGGCCGCGCAGACCAAGCCCATCCAGCGCGCCACTCAGCGCCGCAAGATCAAGCCCGGCACCTTCGGACCGGAGCCTTAGGCCAAATTGCGCGGGATTGGCCGCCGCATTCACGTTGATTTGACCCGCGACCCGCCCGGCCGGGATGGTCAGGTTGAAGGGAGCAAGCGCCAGCGCGCCATTGCTAAGGCGGAGATTTGTCTGCACCGCCGCCTGCCGCAGATTCCGAGACGTGATACCGCTGAAGGCAAGCCGTAACTCTGCATCCAGCGCCATGAGCGACGCGACGGGTAAAGCGATATCGGGAATGACGCGGCCATCGCCTGATGTGGCAGCCGGGGCCGCAGGCGCGGCAGGGGCTTCGCTTCGGGTCGTCGGGGGTGACAGGGCATCCAAATCAAGCCGTGAGACATCAATCCGCCCAGTCAGATTGGGCCGCCCGGCCAAGCCAAGCGTCAGCACGGCATTGGCGACAAGTGCCGGGCTGGTGAGTTGGAAGCGTGGCACGCTGAAATGCTGCGGATCGCGCCATTCAAGGCGCGCCGCCCCACGCAGCCCGGCGGCATCCGGTGCATCCAAGGTCAGGTCGAATTGCCCATTCGCCAAATCGCGCGGCCGCGCGATGCTGCCCCTTAGGTTCAGGCTGGCATCGCCGGCGGCAAGCCGCGCTGTGATCGGCAAAGGCGCTTCGGCGCCTTGCAGCAGCTTGCCGATCTCGCCCAAATTCGCGTCAAGCCGCGCGGTATTGCCGGCGCGGGTCAGCGCGCCGGAGAGCTTCGCCTCGCCTTCTGGCGGCGCGATCAATTCCAGCCCTTCCAAGCGCAAATCGGGCAGCAGCCAGCCAAGATCACCCGCACCGGCCTTGAGCGTGATGGCACCCAACGGCGGCAACTTGCCGGGCGCACCGCCGAGCAACGGCCCAGCCTGGCCGGCCAGGGTGAAGCTGATGCCCTGGAAGCGCCATTCGGCGGCCAAATCGCTGGCGCGGGCCGCGCTGATATTGCGGATGGAAAGCGCCGGGATTTCGATATCTCGCCCCGTACTGCCAGGCAGGATCAGATGCGCATCCCGCAGGCTGACCAGGCCGATCTGCGGCATGTTGGCTGCGGGCCTCGGCGTTGCGGGTGCCGCGGCGGCGCCTCGGGCGGGTCTTTCCCTGACAGGTAGCGCCCAAAGCGCCGGATCGAGATTGAGCTTCAGCCCATCCGCCTCCACGCTTGGGATTTCGATGCCGCCAGAGATCAGAGAGAAAAGTGAAACTGTCGCCGCCAGCCTTGGCGCCAGCAGGCCCGGCGCGGCGCCGTCCGGGGTGCTGAGCGTCACATCGCGCAATTCAAGCTTGGGAATAAGGCCAAGCGCCAAACCGATGCCGCCAATGCTGGCGCGATAGCCGGTGGCGTTTTCAATCTCGGCCTTGATGCGTGGCGTGAAGCGGCCGGATTCCAAAGCGGCGCGCAAAGCGAAAATGCCGCCAATCAGCAATAGTAACAGCAGCGCAAAGCCGCCCGCGAGGTAGCGCGGCCAGCGCCGGGCAGGCTCTAGCGCAGATGCCGACATGGCGGCGTCTTCGGGCGATCAAAGCCGAGCATGGCGAAGGTATCCTTCATATGCGCCGGCAAGGGGGCGGCGAGTTCCAGCATACCACCTTCCGGATGCGGCAGGCGCAAGGCCCGCGCATGCAGATGCAGCGTGTTGCCGAAGCCTTCCAGATGCGCGGCCTGACCGCCATATTTGCCATCACCCATGATCGGGCATTTTAGCGCCTCGGCGCAATGCACGCGCAATTGATGGGTGCGGCCCGTGAGCGGGCGCAATTCCAGCATCGCCGCCTGGCGCTGCGCGGAATCCACCACGCGATAGAGCGTGACAGCGCGCGTGCCCTCCCCATCCGCGACCCCGGCCACGCGTTCGCCGCGCTGCCCGCCAAGCTTGGCAAGCGGCAGGTCAATGCGGCCTTCCAACGGATGGGGGCGACCAATCACGACAGCCCAATAGGTTTTCTCGGCATCGCGGCCACGAAAGGCCGCGGCCAAGCGGGAAGCGGCGGCGGCGGTCCGCCCCAGGATCAGAACGCCCGATGTGTCCTTGTCCAGCCGATGCACCAGGCGCGGGCGATCTTCATAGCCAAAGCGGAGCGCATCCAACATGCCATCCACATGCCGCGTAATCCCTGGCCCGCCCTGCACCGGCAGGCCCTGGGGCTTATCAATCGCGATCACGGACGCATCGCGGTAGATCACCATGCGTTCAAGCGCGGCTGCATCCCGGTCCGATACCGGTCGGGCGCTGAGCGGCTTGGCGGCGGCTTCGGGCAAGGGGGGGATGCGTAATTGCTGGCCGGGCTTGAGCCGTGCATTCGCTTCCACCCGCGCGCCATCCAGCCGGATTTGCCCGGTGCGCAGCATTTTCTGCAGCGCGCCCTGGGTCAGGTTCGGGTAGTGCCGATGAAACCAGCGATCAAGCCGGATATCGGCCTCGGCCGGGGCGATGGTGCGGAGAGAGACAGGCATGGCATCCCGTAACAGGGGGCGCGCCGTTCTGAAAGCGGCAAATGCGGGGGGCGATTTCGCTGGTTCCATCCCCCTTGCTTCTGCTTTATGACAAGCGAAAACCAATTTGGGGAGGGTTTCATGACCAAAGCTGCAGATTTCTCATTGACGCGCCGCGCCCTTGGCGGGCTTGGGCTTGGCCTGGCCGCGACAGGCACTGCGCGCGCGCAGGATATGGCCGGCAAGACCATTGAATGGATCATCCCCTTCGCGGTCGGTGGCGGTTCGGATGTCTGGGCGCGGTTTCATCTGCCGCTGCTGCAGAAGCACATGCCCGGCAATCCGACCGTTGTGATCCGCAATGTTACCGGTGGCGGCAGCATCAATGGCGCCAATCAATTCGCGCAGCGCACGCGCCCCGATGGGCTGACCTTCCT